>NZ_CP013015.1:1096788-1105011 GCF_001577525.1 Candidatus Desulfofervidus auxilii
AAAAAACAGGCCTCTTTAATGTTAGAAAGTCTTCGCAACACAAAATACGTCGAAGAACTGGCAGATATATACAAAACGATTATATCATCTCATTCTCGGCGTATTTTAGAACTAAAAGAGGAGATTGAGATGTTGGATAAGAAGCTGGAAAAGCTAGGAGAAAAGAGTTCTGAGGTTAAGCGTTTAAAAAGTATCTCAGGAGTAGGAACAAAGCTTTCAAGCAGATTGGTCGGAGAAATTGGAGATATCAANAGATTTAAAAACGAGAGGCAACTTGCGATCTATTGTGGTGTAGCCTGTATAGATGATGAGTCTGGTAAACACAAAAGGACAAGAGTTGTATATAAGGCTAATAAGATATGTAAAGCAACTATGATTGAAATTGCGGGCTGCACAATTCGGTATGTTTCAGAATCCGCTACTTACTATGCTAAAAAACGGACTGAAGGGAAAGAGCATAACCATGCCTTGCGCTGCCTTGCTAGACAATTGATAAAAGTTATTTTTAAGATGTTAAAAGAAGATCGAGACTATATCTTAAAGGAGGAAATGGAGAAGGCTGCTTAAAAAATATTTCCATTTTTTACTTGACTTTTTAAATGGAAAGTTCAAACCTACAAAATACAGTTAAGAAAATAGAAAACGGGAAACAGAAAATAGAAAATAGAAAACAGAAATTCCCAATTCCCATTTCCCAATTTCCAATTCCCATTTCCAACGTTCTAACGTGCATAAAGAAGGAAAGGGAAACGGGAAACAGAAAATAGGAAACAGAAAATAGAAAATAGAAATTCCCAGTTCCCATTTCCCAATTCCAACGTGCCAACGTTCTAACGTGCAAACGTGTAAACTTGCCAACTTTCCAACTTGCAACTTTGTAATGCCTCAATCAAAAAGAAGACTAGAATTGACTAGAGACTAAGGACTAGGGACTAAGGACTAAGCACGTCTCATCGTGCTAACGTGCTAACGTTCCAATTTAACAGAAGGCGATTTTGCATTTTTCAATTTGCATTCTGCATTGAGCCATCCTGCCTGTCGGCAGACAGGTGCGCCTAACTTGGGAATAACTGAAAACGCAATGATTTTGGTCTAAACTTTCAGGGCATTTATATCTAACAGATTTTTTCGCCCTGTGAACTTCTTAAAATGTCCATAAGTGTTACTATTCCAACAATCTTTCCAAGCTCAGTAACAACCAATCTAGCAAGATTTAGGTTTGCCATAAGGCGAACAGCATGACTAACATCATAATGAGCATCAATACAAACCAAAGGCTTAGTGGCAATTTCTCTTACTTCTATATTTTTAGGCTCTAGTCCTTTGGCCAAGACCTTAAAAACCACATTTCTCACAGTAACAATTCCATAGACATCTTCTCCCGTCTCTGGTGTTACTACTAGACTTCGAATACCTTCTTTAAGCATCAAAGCAATGGCCTCGGAGACCTTAGCATTTGGTGAAATTTCCTCAATTTCCCTCACCATAATTTCTTGGATTTTTTTCATCTTTAGCCTCATTTGGCTATTTTATTGGATAAATAGCCACATAGCCTGATTTTTCTACAATCTTTTGTCCAATGGGGGACAGGACAAAATTAATAAAACTATTTATTTCACCTTTAGGCCAGCCATTGGTAAATATAAATAAAGGCCGGGTTATTGGGAATTTCCCTATCCTAACTGTGTCTTTTGTAGCAATCACTCCATTTATTTTAATTGCCTTTACTTGTTTATTTAAATAACCAATGCCAACATAACCAATAGCCCATTTGTTATGGGCGACTGTTTGAAGCACTGTTCCATTAGAGGTCTGTAACAAGGCCCGTGGGGTTACCCTTTTTTTGTGCATGACTTTTTCTTCCCATACTTCATAAGTGCCAGAGCTAGTATCTCTAGATACTACAACAATACTGTGATCAAACCCTCCTACTTCTTTCCAATTTCTGGTCTTGCCTATATAGATATTTCTTAACTGATTCAAAGTAAGGTCTTCTATAGGATTTGATGGGTGAACTATAGGCACTATTCCATCTAAGACAATTTTATGTGGGACAGGATAAATGCCTTCATCAATAGCCATCTTTACTTCTTTCTCTTTGATAAATCTAGAAGAGGTGGCAATATTGCAAGTGCCATCTATTAATGCCTTAATTCCGTTTCCCGAACCACCGCCAGAAATAGAAATCTTTATTTCTGGATGTTGTTTTCCAAAAACCTCACCTATTGCCTGCACAATGGGTAATACCGTGGTAGAGCCTTTTATCACTATTTTACCTGCAAGACTATTTTGAGCAAAGAGTAAAATTAAACTAAAAACAATGACCCAAAGTTTTTTCATCTTTTTCTCCTCTCCTTTAAAATTTTATTCCAACTCATAACAACAATTTGTTACAAAATGATGATATTTATGTTAAGAATTTGTTGCAAAATATTAGTAGCCCAAAAGATAAAGTATTCCACCTATAAAGAGTCCCAGAGAGAAGTTAAACAGCTTTATCCAGAAACTGTCTTTGAGGCTGGCGGAAAGCATAGGTAACATCCCATGTCCATCTTGAACAATAGATGAGGTAAGGAGCACAGAAAAAGGGATAAAACCTTGGGCATAAAGAAACACAAAAACAAAATGTGGGCCAGATTCAGGAATGATGCCAATAAGGGCAGATAAAATGAGGACCCAAGAGAGATGGGTCTTAATGAAGGCTGCTAGATGCCAATGGGTAAGGCCAAATTTGATTAAGACCAGGGCCAAAAATGTCCATAGAAAAATGCGCCAAAGGTGTTTTTGGATAATATGTTGCCATAGATGCACTTCCAGATAGTGTTCAGAGGCAAAGATAGCAATACCTAAACTAATAAACAAAAGAATAGCAAAGGTAACCCGCACCCAATTCCAATGAGGGGGGCCGATCTTAGCAGTGAGAAATAAAAACAGGGCAGAGGTAATTAATAACAGAAGTAAAAAGCGGTGAAAAGAAACAGGAGTGAAGTTAGTTTTAAGGTTGTTATAAGTAAACATGAATTTGTTTTCTTCAGGATGGAATGTTTGCACTGGACAGCAGCTTATGCTAGGGACAATGTGAAATATATTTAAGAGTGAATCAGCTATCCAGGCAGCAAAGATGCCTAGGAGAAAGAGAATGATGGTCAGCCAGATGGCAGTCTGTGGTATCTTAGCTAACATTACAAATGCTTCATCCCCTGAAGTAGCTATCATACAGCCCACAATTGCACCTAAAGAGATATGACCATGGATATAGAGGCTAACTATCATAAAGGCACCCAGACAACCCGGAGTGGCTCCTAAAAAAGAAGCCAAAAGATACTGACGCCAACGACTACCTTTAAGAACACTGGTTGCTTTTTGCTGAGAAATAACATCCACAAAATCCACAATTACCATGATGATAAAGACAAAATAAGTAATTGTTAGAGATTCTCTAAAGACTTCATTCCACATGATAATTTCAGGGTAAAAGAATTAAAGCCCCTTTAGGACATATTCTTACACAGAGACCACATCTTAGACATAATGTTGGGTCAATGTGGGCCTTTTTGTTCACTATAGTTATAGCTCCTGCTGGACAATTTTTGGCACATTCACCACAACCAATACATTTTTCCTCATTAACTATAGGAAGCTGTTTAGGGAATCGACGTCTAGGGATGGGCTGAGGTCCTAAATAAGTTATCCTTCGAGCTCTCCTCCAACCCCGCCCTCTTCCCATTCTTCCTCTTTTTCTTCTCCAACCAAACATTATCTTTTTCTTGGACCAAAAATTTTAGTGCCAATGCGGATTAGATTGGCTCCTTCTTCAATAGCAATGTGATAAGAATCACTCATACCCATGGAAAGATATCGCATTTCTACATTGGGGATATTTAGGGCAGTTATTTCCTCAAAAAGCCTTCTGGTTAAGGCAAAATAAGGCCTTAACTCCTCTGGATTGTCCAACCAGGGTCCCATGGTCATCAAACCCAATATTTTAATATTTTTCAATGGTCCAATTTTTTTAATTAAATCTATCGTTTCTTCTGGCATGATGCCTGCCTTTTGTGGCTCTTTTCCGCTATTAATTTCTATAAGCACAGGCATTATCTTTCCTATGTTTTTGGCCCTTTTATTCACTTCTATAGCCAAATCATAACTATCTATAGTTTCAATCATATCAAATATTTGGACCACCTTTTTGACCTTATTTTTTTGGAGATGACCTATAAAATGCCATTTAGCAGGAAGGCTTATTTTTTCTTTTGCCTCTGAGGCCTCTTGGAGATAATTTTCACCAATAATTTTTATACCTGCTCTGATAGCTTCTTCTATTTCCTCTGGGGTATGTCCCTTGGCTGCTGCCTCTAACTCCACCCCTGGTGGTAATTCCCTTAAAATTTTCTTCACATTTTCTGCAATCATAAATGTCCTCTGATGGATTATAACATACTTGTCAAGGGCAGAAAGCATTGACTTATTTTCCCAAAAGGCTAAAAATTTGTTATGCATGTGCTTTTAATAGAGGTAAATCCCTTCTCTCCACCCACAATCCCCATTTCTTTGGGGTATATTGCCGCTTTTTTAGAAAAAAATGGTTTTAAAACTAAAATTATTTGTATTTCTGACCAGGGTGATTATTCTATAAAAGAACTAACTGATATAATAAAAACATTTAATCCCCAATTAGTGGGTTTTAGCACTTATCAAAGAAATATTTTATTTGTATTAGGGCTGGCCCGTTTTATCAAAGGGTTGAATAAAGAAATAAAAATTGCCTTGGGTGGCCCTCAGATTACATTTATGCCAAAAGAGGCCTTAAGAGAGATGCCTATGATAGATTATCTCTGTCGGAATGAGGGAGAGTTTACCCTCTTAAGTATTGCCCAAGCCATTGCTGGAGGAAATCCCTTTAACGGTATTAAGGGCGCTACTTATCGCCAGGAGGATGAGTTTATAGATGGAGAGCCTATTGATGGATATGAAGATTTAGATGAATATCCCTCTCCCCATTTAATGGGGCTTTTTGATTATACGCCAGTAGAAGAGGTGATTATGCTTGCTTCTAGAGGATGTCCATATAACTGCATTTTTTGTTACACCCCTCAAGCCTTTAAACATAAGATAAGATTTCATTCTATTGAACGGGTGATAGAAGAAATAAAGTATGTGGTTAAGAAGGGGAAAAACCAATTCTGGTTTGCTGACCCCAATTTTTCCTTTCGGGCTGACAGGGTGCATCAATTACTAGAAGAAATAATTCGCCATGAACTTCCTATAAAGATGTGGTTAGAAACCAGGGTAGATTTGGTCAATGAGGAAATGATAAAAAAGATGAAAAGAGCAGGGGTGCACACTATTGCCTATGGTCTGGAATCTGCCTCAGAAAAGGTATTAAAGACTATTAAAAAGAAGACTTCTCTTTCTCAGCTAGAAAAGGCCATCTCTTTGGCTCAAAAGTATGAGGTAGAAATAGAGGTTTTTTCTCTGTATGGCCTTCCTGGAGAAACCCTTTCAGATGCTTTAAAGACATTAGAATTTGTCCGTTCACATGGCATAAAGATTCAGGGTAATTCCAACGCCCAACAAATGCAGCTTTATTTTGGTTCTCCTCTCACCCAAAATTATAAGGCCTATGGGATTAAACCCTTTCCAGAAAAAAGACCTCTTTATCTCTCTATTGGGGATAGATATGAAACAGAAACTATGAGTGTTAAAGAAATAGAAACCATTAGAGCCCTTTGGAGAAGGTATTCTTTGGATAAAGGTAAGCGAGTGGTGTCATGATTCAAAAGCTCTATTTAAAACCAAATTCAGAAATCCCTTTAGAAAAATTTTCTTCCCTTTTCCCTCAACTAAGTATTTTTAGCGAAATTTATCTGTTTATAGAGGATTTTAAATCCTGTTTTTCTTATGTTTTTGAATTTGCCAAATTGCTCAAGAATTTCTTACAAAAATATCCCTTTTGTAAAGTCCATTTAAATTTGGTGCATCCCTTTGATGCAGAATTAAGACCATTTTATCTTATGTTCTCAGAGTTGGTAAACCCCTTTAATCTAGAAGGTTATACCTATCAAGTCACTCCCAGGTTAATCATTTTTCCTGTTCTTTGCTTCCCACCTTTTCCAGAGAGTGCAGAGTTTTTGGGATTTTTAGAGCAAAAATTTATGCCTCCTGGGGTATTGATAAGAGAAGAACATTATAGTTTGGCCTCTGAGAAAATAGAAAGGATATTTTTGGCTTCACACAAAGACCATCTGCTTTCATTGGGTTACCAGGAATTGCTTTCTGTGCTTTTAGAAAAGATGCGGGAACAAAATGAAGACATATTGAATCCTTGCACTTCAACCCTTATTATAGATGAAAAGGGAAATTTCTTTTCCTGCCTTGCTGCTTACCAAAATCATATTGTTTCAGGTAATTTGTTAAAAAATGCATATGAGCGGCAATCAATAAAGGAATTATGTCCTCAATGTAAATATCAACTCATTTCTACTTTGGAAAACACCCCTTTGGTTAGTAAGAGTGAATTGAGCAACCTCCATTTTCGTTTTGGTCTTAGCTATTTTGGCTTGCAGAAATTAGAGTTGGCCTTAAGCCACTTTTTTAAAGCCCTAGAATTTAGTCCAGAAGAAGAACATGGTGATGTATATCTCTATCTTGGTCTATGTAAGGCCAATTTGGGTGAATATGCCTTGGCTATTGATTACTTAAAAAAGGCCAATATTTGGAATTACAATGCCTATTTTTACCTTGGATTTTCCTATTTCCAACAAAGGGAATATTTAAAGGCACAAGATGCCTTAGAAAAGGCACTGTCTTTAAATCCACCTTTAGAAGATAAACTCTCTATCGCCCTTTATTTAGCTACTACTTATAGAGAATTACAGAGGTTTGAAAAAGCCATAATCTTGCTTCAGGAATTAGTAAAAGTAGCTCCAGAAGTGAGAGAAATACACAATTTGATGGGAATTTGTTATTTTAAGGAGAAGGATTACCAAGAGGCATCGGAGTGTTTTCAAAAGGCAATTAATCTGGCCCCTGATTCTGCCATCGATTATGCCAATTTAGGCTTGTGCTTAAAGGCTTTAGGTAAAAAAGAGCAGGCCAAGTTTTACTGCCAAAAGGCGTTATCGTTAGACCCTTCTTTAGATTTTGCCCAAAAAGCATTAGAAGAGCTTGCCAGGTAAGGAAACAATACCCAGGGCTACGTCAAAGTCAGGCCATAAGTAATTTAACAAAAAGAACAAACGTTTAAATATGGTCTAAAAAATCCAAATGCCAAATGAAATCCAAATGTCTAAATGCCAAAACATTAAATCAGTGAGTAGTGAAATAGTGATGGAATGAAATAGTCAAATGTAGTGGAATTGGGGTCTATAATTAAAAGTGAGAGTAAAAAATAGGGAATGAAATTAAGAAGCCTTCTTTATGTGATATAAATGATAAATGGCTAGGGGAACATTTGTGGCTAACGGGGTCAGTCAATAATGTTGAATTATTGTGACTCGGTTTGAATTGCCGGATGTTCTCCTGCCAATACCCTGTCTAATGGAAAGGTGCCTTTAAGTGGCTATTATAGACGGGATAAAGGTATTGGCAGAGCCATAAAATATCAAACATAAAGGAGGGTGAGGCGTGAAAAGGTTATCTGGAGGAATCGATATTGGCAGTGATAATCATCACATAATTATCATGGATGATGAAGAACAGATTTTGTATGACCAGAAGATAGCACACAAATTCAGTGAATTTTATAAGGCAGTTAGAGAATTTAGAGAGATTGAGAAAAGAGAAGGTGGGATAATATCATTTGCAATTGAAGGAAAGAATGGATACGGAGCACCATTTGATCGGATACTTATAGAGAGCGGATTCACCTTATACAATGTAGATAATTTAAAATTAAAACAATTTCGGAATGTATTTGGGGCAGAATGGCGTAACGATAAAAGGGACGCAAAAATGTTAGCAAAAATGCTGAAATTAAGAGATTATTTAGACGCTGAAAATGAAAAGGCATTCATTGCGGTAGAGAAGGCAACAAAAATCAATGAAAAGTTAAAGATTCTGTCTCGGCATCAACAAACCCTGATAGATGAGAAGATAAGGTTGCAAAACAGGCTTCGAAAAAGGCTATTAGAAGTATCTCCTGAGATATTAGAGATTGGTGATACAGACAGCAAGAAGATGTTGAGGCTTCTGGTAAGGTATCCTGATTTTTCGAGATATAAG
>NZ_CP013015.1:1105053-1110903 GCF_001577525.1 Candidatus Desulfofervidus auxilii
AAAAAACAGGCCTCTTTAATGTTAGAAAGTCTTCGCAACACAAAATACGTCGAAGAACTGGCAGATATATACAAAACGATTATATCATCTCATTCTCGGCGTATTTTAGAACTAAAAGAGGAGATTGAGATGTTGGATAAGAAGCTGGAAAAGCTAGGAGAAAAGAGTTCTGAGGTTAAGCGTTTAAAAAGTATCTCAGGAGTAGGAACAAAGCTTTCAAGCAGATTGGTCGGAGAAATTGGAGATATCAANAGATTTAAAAACGAGAGGCAACTTGCGATCTATTGTGGTGTAGCCTGTATAGATGATGAGTCTGGTAAACACAAAAGGACAAGAGTTGTATATAAGGCTAATAAGATATGTAAAGCAACTATGATTGAAATTGCGGGCTGCACAATTCGGTATGTTTCAGAATCCGCTACTTACTATGCTAAAAAACGGACTGAAGGGAAAGAGCATAACCATGCCTTGCGCTGCCTTGCTAGACAATTGATAAAAGTTATTTTTAAGATGTTAAAAGAAGATCGAGACTATATCTTAAAGGAGGAAATGGAGAAGGCTGCTTAAAAAATATTTCCATTTTTTACTTGACTTTTTAAATGGAAAGTTCTAACCTACAAAATACAGTTAAGAAAATAGAAAACGGAAATTCCCATTTCCCAATTCTAACATGTAAACGTGTCAATGTGTAAACGTGTTAACGCGCATAAAGAAGGAAAAGAAGGAAAGGGAAACGGGAAACAGAAAATAGGAAACAGAAAATAGAAAATAGAAATTCCCAATTCCCATTTCCTAATTCCCAATTCCAACGTGCTAACGTTCCAATTTAAGAGAAGGCGATTTTGCATTTTTCAATTTGCATTCTGCATTGAGCCATCCTGCCTGTCGGCAGACAGGTGCGCTTAACATTTGGATCTCCGTTAAAATTACTTTGACATAGCCCTGTTTGGGAAGGTGGTTTTATTGACAGGAAAATGGCTCTATGCCATACTTATATCTACCTTTTATGGCGGAAGCGCATGGGAATCGAACCCACCACCGACACCTTTCCGTGCCGGTCACTGGATTTGAAGTCCAGGGGCCCCACCAGGAGCCGTCCGCTTCCAAAAAAGATGATATTATGACTTAGTAAGATTGTCAATCATGAGAATATTTTTAGCTAAAAAGGCAGGTTTTTGCATGGGGGTGAAAAGGGCGGTAGATTTAGTGTTTAAAACAGCCAGGCAGCACAAAAATCATCCTGTATTTACTTTAGGACCCATTATTCATAATCCCCAAGTGTTACATTTATTAGAAAAACAGGGAGTAAGAACCATTGATGCCCCAGAGCAAGTTCCACCAGGAAGTATAGTGATAATTCGCGCTCATGGTGTGCCTCTAGGAGTGAAAAACAAACTCTCTCAGCAAAAAGTGGTTATTATAGATGCAACCTGTCCTCGAGTGCTCAAGGTGCAGCAACTCATTAAGCAATATTGCCAAAGGGGTTATCAACCTATTATTGTTGGTGAGAGAGAACATCCTGAAGTAAAAGGCCTTTGTAGTTATGCCCAGAATAAAGCATGGACAATAGGGAGTGAAGAAGATATAAAAAAATTACCTCAGGCCCAAAAAGTATTAGTGGTAGCTCAGACAACTCAAAATGAGAGGTTATTTAAAAGGCTGGCTGAGCTTATAAAAAAACGTTATCCTGAAGTAAAAGTCTTTAATACGGTATGTAATTCTACGCATGATCGTCAAGAAGAAGTAAGGGATATGGCTAAAAAGGTAGAAGCGGTTGTAGTGGTGGGTGGGAAAATGAGTGGTAATACCAGAAGATTGGCCCAGATAGGGAATGAGGCAGGATTAAACACCTATCATATTGAAACAGAAGATGAACTTAATCCAGAGGAAATAACAAAGTTTAAAACTATAGGTGTCACAGCAGGTGCTTCCACTCCTTACTGGTTAATCAGACGTGTTATTTTTCGGTTAGAAGATATTTTATCCCGAAATATTCCTTTATGGTGGCGTATTCCTTATAAGTTAACCAAGTTGTTTTTATTGACTAATTTTTGGGCTGCCTTGGGTGGTGCATCTTTAGCCATTATAGGAAGTAGATTGAACGGTTTAAACCCCAGCAGGGCAGGATTAATAGCCTTTACTTATCTATGGGCTATGCATGTCTTAAACCATTTAACCAGTTTAGAAATGACCCGTCTCACCGACCCGGCTAGAGTAAGATTTTATGAAAAAAATCGGCTTTTGTTTTCTACTCTAGGTGTAATCTGCATTTTGATTTCCCTAAAACTTAGTAAACCCTGGCCACTAGCTTTTTTTACTATGATTTTTCTTATAACTAGTGGATTAATCTATAATATAGAAATCCCCATTTTAAAATGTAAGCTTAAGGATTTACCTGCCTCAAAAACCATCTTTGTCCCTTTAGCCTGGGGTTTTGTTTCAGGCATATTTCCTTTATTTTTAAAGACCCCTATCACTTTGTCTTTTTGGCCCTTTTTAGTATTTGTTTATCTTTCTGCCTTAGCCTTTATCCGCACTTGTTGTTTTGACCTGTTAGACATTCAAGGTGACCAAATGGTAGGGCGAGAAACATTACCTATTATTTTGGGCGAAAAAAACAGCTTTAAATTGCTTTATATAATGACTGCTGCCTTGATAATTTTTACAATCTTATTGGCATTCACAGGGTATTTTCCTAAATATACCCTTTTTTATAGTGTAATTTTAAGTTTTTTTGGGTTATATTTATATCAAATAGAGAAAAAATACCTTCGTCCTGGTGTTTTGCCAGATGCACTTATAGATGGTCAATTTATGCTTATGGCTTTAGGAAGTTTTTATGGATAAGGTAATTCCCTTTCCTAAACAGAAAAAAGAAAAAGAGGAGAAAGAATGGGTAATGGTTGTAAATACCCCAATAGAATATGAGGCTCATTTAATATGTGGGCTTTTAGAGAGTCGTCATATTCCTTATCGTCTTCAATGTCTAAAACATATCCCTCATCCGGTAAATTTAGGACAGTTGGGTGGTTATACTATCTTGGTGCCTTCAGATTGGTCTAAAATAGCCAAGAATTTAATAGAGCATGCCCAAGGTTAGCATTATAATCCCTACTTATAACCGAGCTCAATTCTTAAAAGAAGCAATAGAATCAGTATTTAACCAGACTTATCAAAATTATGAACTAATTGTAGTAGATGATGGTTCAGAAGATAATACAAAACAGATTATAGCTCGGTATAAAGATAGATTAACCTATACTGATATTCCCCACCAGGGGGTAAGTAAAGCACGTAATACAGGTGTTAATTTAGCTAAAGGAGAATTTATTTGCTTTTTAGACTCAGATGACTTATGGTTACCTAAAAAATTAGAATTCCAGATGGCCTTTTTTGATTCTCACCCTGATGCCTTAATTTGTCAGACAGAAGAAATATGGGTCAGAAATGGAATAAGGGTCAATCCTAAAAAACACTGTCTTAAACCTTCAGGTATGATGTTTGCCCAAAGTCTAAGGAGATGTCTAATTAGCCCTTCAGCAGTAATGATGCACAGAAGGTTATTTGACCTAGTAGGATTATTTGATGAATCTTTTTTGGCATGTGAAGATTATGATTTATGGCTTAGAGTGACCGCAAGGTATCCTGTTTATCTTTTATCACTGCCTTTGGTAATAAAAAGGGGTGGGCATAGTGACCAGCTTTCTCGAAAGGTAGAGGCCTTAGATAAGTGGCGGATCAAGGCCATTGAGAAAATGTTAGTTAGTGGTGCACTTACTCCAAAGCAGTATGCTTTAGCCATAAAGGAGTTGCGTTATAAGTGTGAAATTTATGCTAAAGGTTGTTTAAAACGGGGTAAAATAAAAGAAGGTCTTTATTACCTGAACCTTCCTAATAATTACGCCAGGGAATGACATGGAAACTAGCGAAAAGGTAGCCTTGTTTTCTATTCTGGTTAATGTGTTTTTAGTAATTTTTAAATATGTATTAGCTAAGATTTCAGGAAGTCTAGCCTTAGTAGCTGATGCTGTTCATTCTCTTTCTGATGTAATTTCTTCTGGGGCTATTCTTATAGGCATAAAAATTTCTAAACGGCGGTCATCTTCTTTTCCCTATGGGTTATACAAAGTTGAAAATCTCATTTCTTTGGTGGTGGCCTTCTTAATCCTTGGCGCTGGTTTTGAAATTGTGAAACAGACTTTTAGTAAAGGAGGGGTAACATATCTTCGCCAAATACCTATAGCTATAATTGGGGTGTGCGTAACTATAATTATTACCTATTTATTTTCTAGATATGAATACAAAAAAGGAAAACAAATAGGCTCTCCCAGTATTATAGCCGATGCCCAACATATTAAGACAGACATGTTATCCTCTTTGGCTATTTTAATTGGACTGTTCACAGAAAGCCTAGGGATTGGTTTGGATAAATTTGTGGCTTTAATTATAGTGCTCTTTATTGGCAAAGTGGCTTTAGAAATCTTGATAGATAGTATTAAAGTGCTTTTAGAAGCATCTGTGGATTTTGCTACTTTAGATAAAGTAAAAAGTATTGCTTTATCCGAGCCCCGGGTGGCTGAGGTAAAAAATATTTTAGGAAGGAGTTCAGGAAAGTATAAGTTTATTGAATTAGTAATAGCACTTAAAGTTCACGACTTAAAAACAGCCCATTCAATTAGTGAGCAAATTGAACAAAAAATCAAACAGCAAATTCCCCATGTAGACCATATCTTAATCCACTATGAGCCTATATCTAAAGATGTCTTGATTTACACTGTTCCTATAGACGAAAACCAGATTGATATTTCAGACCATTTTGGAGATGTGCCATACTTTTATTTTATTACCTTAAGGAAAAAAGATAATCGTATATTAGAAGAAAAAATTATTTCTAACCCCTATGCTCAAGAAAAGAAAGGAAGAGGTATAAAAGTAAGTGAATGGTTGATTAAAAACGGCGTGGATGTAGTAATAACTAGACAAAGATTAGAAGGTCGGGGGCCATTTTATGTCCTTTCTGATGCAGATATTGAGATTATCCCTACTCAATATAAGACTATTAAAGAAATTAAACAGGCCTTGGCAAAAGGAAGTTTAGAGGCTGAATAGCTTTTATTAACATCCCGAGTTTATAATTTTATGCCTGGAAATAGATGATTACTTGCAATTTTGGCACAAGACGCCGAAAGATTTGAGGATAAATATGGAAGGGCGGGATGTTAAATGTATATTGTAGGTTTGAACTTTCCATTTAAAAAGTCAAGTAAAAAATGGAAATATTTTTTAAGCAGCCTTCTCCATTTCCTCCTTTAAGATATAGTCTCGATCTTCTTTTAACATCTTAAAAAGAACTTTTATCAATTGTCTAGCAAGGCAGCGCAAGGCATGGTTATGCTCTTTCCCTTCAGTCCGTTTTTTAGCATAGTAAGTAGCGGATTCTGAAACATACCGAATTGTGCAGCCCGCAATTTCAATCATAGTTGCTTTACATATCTTATTAGCCTTATATACAACTCTTGTCCTTTTGTGTTTACCAGACTCATCATCTATACAGGCTACACCACAATAGATCGCAAGTTGCCTCTCGTTTTTAAATCTATTGATATCTCCAATTTCTCCGACCAATCTGCTTGAAAGCTTTGTTCCTACTCCTGAGATACTTTTTAAACGCTTNACCTCAGAACTCTTTTCTCCTAGCTTTTCCAGCTTCTTATCCAACATCTCAATCTCCTCTTTTAGTTCTAAAATACGCCGAGAATGAGATGATATAATCGTTTTGTATATATCTGCCAGTTCTTCGACGTATTTTGTGTTGCGAAGACTTTCTAACATTAAAGAGGCCTGTTTTTT
>NZ_CP013015.1:1110945-1136671 GCF_001577525.1 Candidatus Desulfofervidus auxilii
CTTATATCTCGAAAAATCAGGATACCTTACCAGAAGCCTCAACATCTTCTTGCTGTCTGTATCACCAATCTCTAATATCTCAGGACATACTTCTAATAGCCTTTTTCGAAGCCTGTTTTGCAACCTTATCTTCTCATCTATCAGGGTTTGTTGATGCCGAGACAGAATCTTTAACTTTTCATTGATTTTTGTTGCCTTCTCTACCGCAATGAATGCCTTTTCATTTTCAGCGTCTAAATAATCTCTTAATTTCAGCATTTTTGCTAACATTTTTGCGTCCCTTTTATCGTTACGCCATTCTGCCCCAAATACATTCCGAAATTGTTTTAATTTTAAATTATCTACATTGTATAAGGTGAATCCGCTCTCTATAAGTATCCGATCAAATGGTGCTCCGTATCCATTCTTTCCTTCAATTGCAAATGATATTATCCCACCTTCTCTTTTCTCAATCTCTCTAAATTCTCTAACTGCCTTATAAAATTCACTGAATTTGTGTGCTATCTTCTGGTCATACAAAATCTGTTCTTCATCATCCATGATAATTATGTGATGATTATCACTGCCAATATCGATTCCTCCAGATAACCTTTTCACGCCTCACCCTCCTTTATGTTTGATATTTTATGGCTCTGCCAATACCTTTATCCCGTCTATAATAGCCACTTAAAGGCACCTTTCCATTAGACAGGGTATTGGCAGGAGAACATCCGGCAATTCAAACCGAGTCACAATAATTCAACATTATTGACTGACCCCGTTAGCCACAAATGTTCCCCTACCCATTTATCATTTATATCACATAAAGAAGGCTTCTTAATTTCATTCCCTATTTTTTACTCTCACTTTTAATTATAGACCCCTTCCTTTCTTTTGAGATCAAGGGGCAGGCTTGAATCCCTATTTAAACTAAGTTAAGCTAGCTATTATGTTAAAATACCTACGCCTGGCCATTTTTTTTGTATTAATCCTATGTTCTGCCTGTGATGCCCAATGGCATTATGTGCGTTGGGTAATAGATGGAGATAGCATTGTATTAGATAATGGACAAAAAGTGAGATACCTTGGAATAAATGCCCCAGAAATTGCTCATGAACAAAAGCCAGGAGAGCCTTTTGGAAAAGAAGCACTCCATTATAATATCCATTTGGTTAAAGGTAAACAGGTGCGGATAGAAACAGATATTGAACCCTATGACCGTTATGGGCGTCTTTTGGGATATGTGTTCTTAAAAGATGGGACATTTATCAATTTAGAGATGGTCAAGGCAGGCTATGCCCATGTGCTTTTCTTAAAACCACATTTGAGATATGCCAAAAAATTATTAGCTGCCCAGCAGGAAGCTATGCAGGCCAAAAAGAATATTTGGCAAATACTTCTTAAAGAGAGTTGTGATTATTATATAGGCAATCGCCGTTCACACAAATTTCATCGTCCTTATTGCAAGTATGGAAAGCGCATCTCACCTGCCTACCGCATAATTTTTAACAGAAAATGGGATGCCTTTTATCAGGGTTATAGTCCTTGTCGTAAATGTAGGCCATGAAGAGAAAATATCCAGAACAACCATTGGTGGGAGTGGGTGGGATAGTATTTTTAGAAGATAAGGTGTTGCTTATTAAACGGAAAAATCCCCCTGGAGAAGGAGAGTGGAACATCCCTGGGGGGTTAGTAAAAGTAGGGGAAACTTTAGAGGAAGCAATAGTGCGGGAAGTAGAAGAAGAGACAGGGATTAAAATCTCTAAGGAAGGTTTAGTAGAGGTGGTAGAACGTATCTTTCCTGATAATGCAGGTAAGATAAGGTATCATTATGTAATCATAGATTTTTTGTGCCATTTTTTAAAAGGAAAGGCCCAACCTCAATCTGATGCCTTAGCGGTGCAATGGCAGCCAATAGAAACATTAGATGACTTAAACATTAATGCAGAATTAAAAAAGGTAATTAAAAAGGCTTATTTATTATGGCAAAAAAGATAACTATTGCTTTAGTGGGTCGTCCTAATGTAGGTAAATCTTCCCTATTTAATCGTTTAATAAAAAAGCGTAAGGCCATTGTAGATGCCACTCCTGGAGTGACTAGGGATAGACTTTATGGAGAAATGGAGTGGGAAGGTAAAACCCTAACTATTATTGATACTGGGGGCTTTTTACCTCCAGATGAAGCAACACCTATTTTGCCACAAGTGATTATTCAATGCCAAAAAGCAATTGTTGAAGCAGATGTGATTATTTTTATGACAGATGTTAGGACAGGGCTAACCCCTATAGATGTGGAAATTATGAAGTATTTGAGAAAAACCCAAAAACCGGTATTATGTGCAGTAAATAAAGTAGATGGGGAAAAACAGTTACAGGATTTATCTGAATTTTATGCCTTGGGTGTGGAGAAGATTTGGCCTATTTCAGCCATACATGGACATGGGATATATGAATTAATAGAGGAAGCCTTAACGCTTGTTTCAGCAGAAGAGACAAAAGAAGAAAAAATCCCTTCTATGGCAATCAAAGTGGCTCTAGTGGGCCGTCCCAATGTAGGTAAGTCGTCTTTGTTTAATCGGTTAGTAGGGGATGAACGTAGCGTAGTAAGCGATATCCCAGGAACTACTAGAGACACTATTGACACCATTTTAAAATATGATGATAAAACCTATTTATTTATGGATACTGCTGGATTAAGGCGTAAAACTCGTATTAAAACCCGATTGGAAAGGTATAGTGTAAAAAGGGCCTTAAAGGCTATTAAACATACAGACATCACTTTATTATTGCTAGAGGCCCCTGAGGGGATAACTGACCAAGATATAAAGATTATCAACTATGCTATAGCATGTGGGAAATGTATTCTAATTGTAGTCAACAAATGGGACCTCATGCCTACTACATCTAAATTTAAAAGGGAATACATAGAAAATATTAGACAAAGGTTAAGATTTGCCTCTTTTTTGCCAGTGATCACTGTTTCTGCCTTAAAAGGTGAGGGATTGAAACAGATTTTTGCAATGTTGAATACACTTTATCAAGAATATACTTTGCGAATATCTACTGGTCAGCTCAATCGCTTCGTGGAGGAAATCTGGGGTAAGTATCAACCACCTCTTTATCAAAATCGGCCTATAAAATTATATTATATTACTCAGGTAGATATCAAGCCCCCTACTTTTGTAATCTTTACCAATTATCCTCAAGCAATACCTGAAAATTACAAGCGTTTTTTAGTAAATCAATTACACCAATTGGGTTTTAAATACATTCCTTTGAAATTACTATTTAGGGAAAGGAGAAGAAGCTGAAAATATATATTGTGATATTTTTTTTAATTTGTGTGATTGGGTTAGGGTGTAAAGAAAAAATTCCTCCAGAGAACAAATTAGCCTTAGTAATCCCTTTAAGTGGTCCTCTTGCTCCATGGGGTGAGGCCTGCAAACAGGCAGTAACATTGGGATTAAAGGAAAAGAATAGAGCGCTGCAGTTAGTAGTGTTTGACAATCAAGGTGATATCACTAAAACAAAACAGATTTTTGAAGGTTTAATCAATGATAAACAGATTTTGGCCGTTATTGGCCCTTTAAAGTGTAGTTGTTTAGAAAGTATACTTTCTCTTATTAAAAAAAACCATATTCCTATAATTAGCCCTGGTTGCTTTCAGGAATTTCCTCAGTCTGATGGCTGGATGGTGCCTATTTTAAAAACAGAAGACCAGGCAAAAGAGATGGCTCTATTTTTAAATAAAAATTATTTTAGTTGGGCAATTTTTTGGGAAAATACTCCTTGGTCAGAAGCACTAAGTCAATATTTAAGAGAAACAGTCCATATTAAACCTGAATTTAGTTATTCCTTAAATAGCTATGACATTTCTTCTATATTGCCTACTTTGAAGAGAAAGAAACCCAAAGCCATTGTGTGTATTACTACTCCGGTTACAGGGGCATTTATTATTTCCCAAATCAAAGACACCGGCCTTGACCCTTATTTTTTAAGTCCTTTTTATTTTTTAGACCCAGAATTTAAAAAAATTGCCCAAGGGACAAGTAAAAAAATACTCATACTCACACCTACTTTACTTCCTAAATTGCAAGAAGATTTTAATAGGCAATTTTTAACCCATTATTATGTCACCCCTAATTGGATAGCTACCACTGCTTATGCAGCCATAAAGGCAATTACAGCATCTCCTATTTTAGACCGTAAAGGGGTAAAAAAACAACTTAAAAAAACAAAAATTTTAAAATTCAAATTGAAGCCCTTGAACCAAGAAAGTTAAACATTCCCTTTTTGTTCCTACTCCAGATCCGGAATAACTTTAAAAGAAAACCTGCCTGCCTGACGGGCGGCGGGCTGGAATTTTATCCCAAAGGAGGTCGCAGATTTTGTCTTTCCTTGCCAGATGAGAATGGGTTTGTTAAATTTGAAATATGCGAATTCTGCATACAGCTGACCTCCATTTAGGGCGAACAGGAAAAGAGGGAGATATCTGGCATCAATGGGAAAAGATAATTGAAATAGCCTTAAAAGAAAACATTCATATTTTGCTCATTGCTGGTGATGTATTTGACAATGGCCAGGCAGAAGCAGTGTTAAAGAAAAAATTTGTTATTTCTTTAAACAAACTGGCCAATCAGGGCATACAGATTTTTATCATCCCAGGTAATCACGATTTGAGACAAGGAAATGCCCTAACTGATTTAGAGTTACCAGGTGTGAATGTTTTCTATAAATATACTGTGGTCAATTTAGATAAAATAGCGTTACATTTTTTCCCTTTTAAACCCGAACTTAGCGGTCAGGATTTAGTAGGCTTAAAACAGGATAGCGGGGCAGAGTGTCAAATAGGTGTCTGTCATGCCAGTTATATCACTCTACCTGAGGTATTTTCTGATTTAGGAGATAGTCAGGCCATCCATTGCCCTCTAAGTCCCGAGGACATTAGGGATTTAAACCTGGATTATTTAGCTTTAGGGCATTACCACAATCCTAAACAATGGCAAGTAGGAAAAACGCAATGTGTTTATCCTGGCAGTATAGAACCCCTTTCTTTTAAAGAAATTGGTCCGCGGCAGGTATTCATTATTCAATATGACCATGGATTGAGGGTGTATCCTATTGAAATCGGATACCAAAGGCCATATTTATGCCAGGATATTCAAATTCCTAAAGAGGATATTCATGCCCTTTGGCCAAAGATAGAAGAGCTGGCTCAAGATTTGGGACCTTGTTTTTTACGCCTTACCATAAAGGGAGTAGCAGACAAACTCCTTTTTCAAGCATTTCAGTTAAAAGCAGGGGCCTTTTTAAAGGAAAGAGCAATAGAGGTTAGCTGGCAAGATGAGACTGTAGACCTGGGTTGGATTGAAGAAAATCGTTTGGCAAAACAGTTTAAAGAGGCGGTACAGCATAGAGTAAGGCAAAGTCCAGAAAAGGAATTTTGGTGGCAGGTTCTTTACCGTGGTATTAGCCTTTTAAAACACTGTGAGAATGTGGATAAAAAAAATAAAGTTTGATGATTTTATAACGTTCAAAGGCCAGGAGTTTCAGTTTACACCTGGCCTAAATCTCATTTATGGCCCTAATGAGGCAGGAAAAACCAGTCTGTTAGAAGGTATAAAATGGAGTTTATTTGGGAAAAAGGGCCGAAAAAAACTAAAAAACAAGATAGAAATAACCCTGGTTCTATCAGAGGGAAAAGAGATTATTATAAATGATGGTCTCCCATTTTTTTTAAATATGGGTGTGGATTTGTTTGAAAATATTTATTTTGTCCACACAGCAGAGTTAGATTTTAAAGAGCCTAAACGATTTTTAACCCATCTAAAGGCAAAATTATTGAATTTAGACCTCCTGGAACAAGCCAAATCAGAAATTAAGGAATTGATTGGGAAAGATTTACAGGTTTTGAATCAGCGTATTTTAAAAACAGGTCTAATTAATGAAAGAATAAAAGGACTAAAAGAAGAGAGAGACCAGCTAGAGCATGAAAGGAAACTTTATATAGAAATTAGGACTATGGAACATAACAAAAGGACATTAGAGGCAGAAGAAAGGCAGTTAAAGCAGGCATTGTCCCGATGGGAAGAGAAAAATGCTCTTTTGCAACAAATCTTAAAAAAACGCACTTTGTTAGAGCGTTATAAAAGATGTCAGGCATTGAAAGAATACTTTAGAGAAAGAGAAAGACTGGAAGAAAAATTAAAAGTGCTTTCTGCTTTTAGTGAAGAAGATGGAGAAAGATTAAAGGAATTTCAAGTAAGGCAAGCTAGTTTAAATCAAAAAATGCAAGAGAAAAAAAACAGATTGAAAGAATTAATTCTAGAATTACAAGAAATACAGCAAAAAAAGACAGGATTAAAAGAAGAAATTGCTCAAATCACTCTAAATTTAGAAAAACAAAAAATCAGAGCAGGGCAATATGCCCATTTCAATGTTCAAACCTTAGAAGAGATAAAAAAAGTGAGCGAGAGAAAGAAATTTCTAAATGAAAATAAAGAAAAAATTGCCCAAGAGTTAAGGGATGTCCAAAATGCTTATTTTACAATTCAAAAAGATATAGAGGCAGCCAAGGATAAAATTATTTCTAAATCAGTCCAAATAAAAAAGTTATTTTATTTCTGTATGGCAGGTCTTGGTCTGGGCCTGTTTTCTTTTATCTTGAGTTTTTGGTTTGTCCCTAGTATTTTTCTAGGCTTACTTTGTCTCCTGGGAACAGGTTTTTGGGGATACCAATGGTTTAAAGGAAAAAAAATCATCAGGCAGTTGGAATTAGAGTCAAATAATAAGTTGAGCCAAATAAATGCCATGGATGCTCAACAAAAAGAAAAACAGGCTCAATTGGAGGAGATAAAAAAGGAGATAGCTCAGTGTGAAACAAACTGTTTTAAGTTTTGTCAAGAAGCGAGAGTAAAAGATTTAGTTACCTATGAAATAAGATTAAAAGAAAAAACAGAGATACACCAAGCTATAAAGGAAAATGAACAAATATTAAAGCAGAAAAAAGAAATTCTTGCTGAGATAAATCAAGCTATAGAAAGGCTAGATGAAAAAATAGCTAAAATTAAAAGAGAAAAAGAAGAAATTGAAAATAGCTCTGAGCAAATCAAAAAAGAAATAAACTCTATTTTAGCTAAAGCAGGAGTAGAGGGCATTAGTATTTATTTGTCTAAATTAGAAGAAAAGAAGAAATTAATAGCCCAAAAGATAACTTTAACAAAAGCCATAGAAACTAGTGAAATTAAAGACCCCCAATTAGAACTAGCTACCTTAACCAGAGAATTGGCTATTTTACAACACCTTCCAGAAAATCTGGAAAATGAATTTGAGATTAAAAAAAGGATAGAAGAGCTCCAATCTAAATTAAAGGCTGTTTCTAACGAAATTAACCAATTGATGGGAAGGATAGAGACTATAAGACAGAATTTATCTCTTCCTGAGGCCGGTGTTTTAAATCGGCTTTATTTAGTAAAAACAAAATTAAAAGAGCTAGAAACAGAAAGAAAGCAATGGCTGGGGGTATATCAGATACTTTTGGATATTGAGGCTAGGGCAGGAGAAAGCCTGGTTGAAATTTTTAAAAGGGCTTCAAATTGGTTTGCCTTTGTTACTGATAATAGATGGAAGGGGGTTGTTTTAGAAAAAGAAAATATTTATGCCTTAAAAAATAAACAGAAATTGAGTGTGGAGCAATTAAGTAGTGGAACAAGAGACCAGCTTTATTTTGCTGTCCGTTTGGCTATGGCTCAAGCCATCATGCCTAAAGGTTTTTTCTTATTATTAGATGACCCCTTTTTAACCTGTGATAAAGAACGCACCAAACGCCTTCTTCATTTATTAGACCAATTGGCAAAACATTGCCAAATTATCTTAGCTACTAAAGAATCTTGGTTGAAAGAAGCTATGAGAAAAGGAATAAACATAATTACATTAGATTTAAACAATTAAGCTGAAAATAAAGGTTTAGAACCACTAAACACCCCAAATCCGTAATAACTTTAAGAAAACGGTCAAATATATAAAATAAAGCAAATTTTTTAAAAACATAGCTTTACCTAAAAGGTGGCCACGTTAGAATAAAAAATCAATTGCGGATTTTTAGGGAAACTTGACCTTTATCATTTTAATTGTTAATCTGTAATTAGAAATATGTCCCGAGACCGGTGGGGCAAAGCAAATATCCGGTCCTCCTTTTTAGGTAAAGTGTAGAAAAATGAAACCAACATACAAAAATTTAGGAATGTGGCTGATTGTTATGCTCATTATGATTTTGATGTTTAATCTATTCAACCGGCCCCAAATAAAACAACAGAGTATTCCTTATAGTGATTTTTTGGACAAAGTTCAAAGTGGAGAAGTGATAAGTGTAATTATGAAGGGAAATGAAATTAAAGGGGTATTAATTACTAATGAGTCTTTCCAAACCTATGTGCCTCAGGATAATCAATTGATTCCATTATTACGAAAACAGGGAGTGAAAATTCGCGTTGAACCTAAAGAAGATACTCCATGGTATATGACTCTTCTTGTATCCTGGTTTCCTATGGTTTTATTAATTGCAGTGTGGATATTTTTTATGCGTCAGGTGCAGGTAGGTGGAGGAAAGGCCTTCTCCTTTGGGCGAAGCCGAGCGAAATTAGCAAATGAGCATATAAAAAAGGTCACTTTTAAGGATGTAGCTGGCATTGATGAGGCCAAAGAGGAATTACAGGAAATTGTGGAATTTTTAAGGAATCCTCAGAAGTTTACTAAATTAGGAGGTAAAATTCCCAAAGGAGTATTGTTAGTAGGTGCTCCAGGCACAGGAAAAACCTTATTGGCTAAAGCTATTTCTGGTGAAGCGAATGTCCCATTTTTTAGCATCAGTGGTTCTGATTTTGTGGAAATGTTTGTTGGTGTGGGAGCATCTCGGGTAAGGGATTTATTTCAACAGGCCAAGAGAAACGCTCCTTGTATTATCTTTATTGATGAGCTTGATGCCGTAGGACGTTACCGCGGTGCAGGTCTAGGCGGAGGCCATGATGAGAGAGAGCAGACTTTAAACCAACTGTTGGTAGAAATGGATGGGTTTGATGCCAGTGAGGGTGTAATTTTAATTGCTGCCACTAACAGGCCTGATGTATTAGACCCTGCTTTATTACGTGCAGGTCGCTTTGATAGACAGGTGGTAGTGCCCATGCCTGATATCAGGGGGAGAGAAGAGATATTAAAAGTCCACACCAAAAAAACACCTTTAGCACCTGATGTGGATTTAAGTACTATTGCTAAAGGCACCCCAGGATTTGCGGGAGCAGACCTAGCCAATTTGGTCAATGAAGCGGCCTTACTGGCAGCTAGTAAAGGTAAACAAAAAATAGAAATGGAGGATTTTGAAGAGGCAAAAGACAAAATATTGATGGGGAAAGAACGGCGAAGTATGGTAATCAGTGAAGAAGAAAAGAAACTTACTGCTTACCATGAAGCAGGGCATGCTCTGGTGGCCAAGCTTTCTCCAAACAGTGACCCTGTTCATAAAGTAAGTATTGTCCCTCGGGGTCAGGCGTTGGGAATTACTCAACAACTCCCTCTGGATGAGAAACATACTTATTCCAAAAAGTATCTGATGAATAGGTTAGCTGTGTTGCTGGGCGGTCGGGCAGCTGAAGAATTAGTATTTAATGATTTCACCACAGGCGCAGGAAATGACTTGGCACAAGCTACTGAATTGGCCAGAAAAATGGTATGTAACTGGGGAATGAGTGAGGAAATTGGACCCCTTGCTTTTGGCCGGCGAGAGGAACATGTTTTTTTAGGGAAGGAGATTATTCAAGCAAGGGATTATAGTGAAGAAACAGCAAAGAAGATCGATGAACAAATAGCTCTTATTATCACTCAGACATATGAAGGGGTGAAAAATTTACTTAAAAAACATATAAATCTGCTTCATAAATTAGCCCAGCTTCTTCTAGAAAAGGAAACTGTAGATGGAGCTACTTTAGATAAGTTGATAGCTGAAGGAACTAACTGATATCGCATGCAAAGCTGGAATGAGGTGGGGAAAACACACCCTCTGGTAATGGGGATTCTCAATGTAACTCCTGATTCTTTTTCTAACGGAGGTCTTTATTTTGAGGTAGATAAGGCTATTACCCAGGCCAAAAGGTTAGAGGAGCAAGGGGCAGATATTATTGATATTGGTGGAGAATCCACTCGACCCTTTTCAGAACCTGTTTCCTTAAAAGAAGAACTGCGGAGGGTGACACCAGTTATAAAAGCCGTAGCAAATGAGCTTAAAATTCCCATTTCCATAGATACTTATAAGGCAAAAGTAGCCCAAGCAGCTTTAGAAGCTGGGGCAAAAATTGTCAATGATATTAGTGCATTACGCTTTGATAATGAAATGAGCAAGGTCATTGCCGATTACAAGGTGCCTGTAGTTTTGATGCATATGAAGGGAACTCCCAGGAATATGCAAGTTAATCCCTATTATGAAGATGTGCTTAAGGAGGTCTATCAATTTTTTGAAGAAAGAATTGATTTTGCTCTAAAAAGTGGTATTTCTGAACAACAAATTGCCATTGACCCTGGTATTGGTTTTGGCAAACAAATGAAAGATAATTTGTGTTTAATTAAAAATATTTCTTTTTTCAAACCGTTGGGCAAACCACTCCTCTTAGGACCATCCAGAAAGGCATTTATTGGTCAGGTTTTACAAATCAAAGAACCTAAAAAAAGGGATGTAGGCACCTTAGGGGTAGTGGCTGTAGCCACTTGGTTAGGTGTAGATATTATCAGGACACACGCAGTAAAAGAAGCAAAACAAGTGATAAACATGGTGAAGGCTATTATGGAGGCAGCAGATGGCTAAGCTCTTTGGCACCGACGGCATTAGGGGGAAAGCCAATGTTTGGCCTATGAGTACTGAGGTAGTAATGCAGGTGGGGCGGGCTTTAGCCTATGTGATAAAAAAACACTCCCACCGCCATAAAGTAATAATCGGAAAAGACACCAGACTTTCTGGGTATATGATTGAGACTGCTTTAAGTGCAGGTATTTGCAGTATGGGTGTAGATGTATTTTTGATTGGCCCCTTACCTACTCCTGGTATTGCCTTCCTTACCACTAACATGCGGGCTGATGCGGGGGTGGTAATTTCTGCCTCTCATAACCCTTATGACGACAATGGGATTAAATTTTTTGCCAGAAATGGATTTAAATTGCCTGACGAAATGGAGATAGAGATAGAAAAACTGGTTTTGGCTAAAAATAACTATATAGATACTATCCGGCCCACAGCCACAGAGATTGGAAAGGCATTTAGAATAGAAGATGCCATTGGCCGATATATTGTATTTTTAAAAAATACCTTACCCAAAGGAATGTTATTTGATGGATTGAAAATGGTCTTGGATTGTGCTCATGGCGCAGGTTATAAAGTAGCTCCTATGGTTTTTTCGGAATTGGGGGCTAAATTGACTCTCATGGGAGTAGCCCCAGATGGCACTAATATCAATAAGGAGTGTGGTGCCCTTTATCCTGAGGGAGTGGCAAAAAAGGTAAAAGAGACAGGAGCAGACCTAGGATTGGCCTTAGATGGAGACGGAGATAGAGTAATATTAGTAGATGAAAAAGGTAATATTGTGGATGGAGATAAAATTTTAGCCATTTGTGGAAATTATCTTAAAAAGCAAGGGAAACTCAAACATGATACCATTGTGGGCACGGTTATGTCTAATTTTGGTTTAGAGCTTTTTTTAAAACAACATGGTATTAGATTGATTCGCACCCCGGTAGGTGACAGATATGTCACTGAAGCATTATGTGCTAGTGGTAGCACTATTGGTGGTGAACCTTCTGGCCATGTCATTTTTTTACACCACCATACTACTGGAGACGGCATTCTCACTGCCTTGCAAGTAATTGCCATCATGCTAATGGAAGATAAACCACTTTCCCAGCTGTGTTCCATTATGAAACCATTACCTCAAAAAATGATAAATATAAAGATAAAGGAAAAACACCCTTTTGAAAAAAATCCGGCAATAACTGAGGCTGTAAACAAGGCTCAAAAAACATTAGCTGAGCAAGGGAGGATAGTGCTACGTTATTCAGGCACAGAACCAGTAGCCAGGGTGATGGTAGAAGGTAAAGATGGTCATTTGGTAGAGGAATTAGCTAACCACCTGGCAGAAGTGATTCAAAAACATATGGGTGTTTAAAATGCTATTAGCCTTAGATATTGGTAATCTTCACACTGTCCTGGGATTATTTAGCGATGGTATATTAAAAGCAGTATGGCGTATTCGCACCCAGCATGATTTTACTGCTGATGAATTGGCTATAAAGATTAAATCCCTTTGCGAACTTCATAATTATAAGTTCCAAGAAATCAATCATATAGCTATTTCTTGTGTGGTGCCACCTGTTCTAAATGCTCTAATTCTTTTAAGCAAACTATATTTTCATACCAAACCTTTTATAATTAGCCCAGGAATAAAGACAGGACTTTCGCTTCATTATGATAATCCCAAAGAATTAGGAGCAGATAGAATTGCTAATGCAGTTGCTGCTTATGAAAAATATCATTGTTCTTTAATCATCATTGACTTTGGCACGGCTATTACCTTTGAATATATTTCCGGCAAAGGTGAATATAAAGGAGGTATTATTGTTCCCGGAATTCAAATTGCAGCAGAAGCACTATTTTTTCGTGCCTCTAAGTTACCTAAGATAGAAATGTTTATTAAACCACCCCAAGTAATAAACCGAAATACCATTGAAGCCATGAATGCGGGATTAATTTATGGTTATGCTGCTTTAACCGAAGGGCTTATTCAGCGAATAAAACAAGAAATATCAGAAAGACCTATGGTGATTGCTACAGGAGGGTTTGCTCCTCTAATAGCCACCGAGGTAAGAGGTATTGATAAAATTGAAGAATACCTAATATTAGAAGGTTTACGCATCCTTTATGAAAAAAACAATCCTCGCACTGAATTAGTTTAAATTGGTAAATAGGCCAACCAATTAACCCATTTTAAGATAGAGCTTAATAAGCTACCTCATTGACAAACAAACAAATTATATATACCCATTATCCATGCAAGCAGGATGGTTAGAGATAAATTTAAAGGCCATTGGTAACAATCTGAAAGAAATAAAAAAAATAATAGGGAAAAATGTCAAAACCATGCCTGTGGTTAAAGCCAATGCCTATGGTCATGGGCTGGTACCGGTGGCTAGAAAATTAGAAGAAGTAGGAGCTGATTTTTTAGCTGTAAGCTATATAGAAGAAGGCATTAAACTCAGAAAAGCCGGGATAAAAATGCCTATTGTGATCCTTCTTGGTGTGTCAGAAGCAGAGATAGACCCCGTTTTTACTTATGGATTAACTCCCATTATTTATGAGTACAAAATAGCCTCTATGCTTTCTGAAATCGCACAAAAGAATAATACTAATATAGCTGTATTTATAAAAATTGATACCGGAATGGGAAGATTGGGAGTGTTTTATAAAGAAGCTCCTCTCTTTCTTAAGAAAGTTTCAGCCTTACCAGGTCTCAAAATTCAAGGTCTTACTTCTCATCTGGCTGTTGCCGAGACAGATAAAACCTTTACAGAAAAACAGATAAATCGGTTTAAAACTGTTTTAGATGAGGCTCAAAAGGCAGGTATAAACTTACCTTATAACCATATTGCCAACAGTATGGCCTCACTTCAATATAAAGAGAGCTTATTTCAAATAGTGAGACCTGGTTTAAGTATTTATGGAATATACCCTATACCTTTGCTTAAAAAGAAAATAAACCTTCAACCAGCAATGAGTTTTAAAACAAGAATCCTTTATTTAAAATCTATTCCTCCTAAGATAGGAGTGAGTTATGGACATACCTTTGTTACTACCCAAAAAACAAAAGTGGCGGTATTGCCTGTAGGTTATGACCAAGGGCTCTTTCGGCAGCTTTCTAACAAAGGAGAGGTAATTATAAAAGGCAAAAAAGCCCCTATCATTGGAACTATTTGTATGCATCTTACTATGGTAGATGTAACCCATATAGATGGAATAGAAATCGGAGAAGAGGTAGTAATTTTAGGAAAACAAGGAAGAGAGCAAATTACGGCTGAAGAAATTGCCCAAAAGGCTAATACCATTAGTTACGACGTGTTATGCCGTTTTGGCAGAAGTAATCCTAGAAGATTTAAGGGTTAATGCTTTACGAAGTTTTGACGAAGGCAAAATTTGGGTGGGTGCCGTAAGGCACGAAGTTTTTATGCTGTATTATGTGAAGTGTCCGCATATTCTCCTATCAATATCCATGAAAGCGGCAACAACTAACTCACTTGGTCTTTCTCCCCAAATACGTTCATTGCTTTCATATTCATTATCCCAAAACATATTTTATTTCCTTTTTCAGAAGCATTTTATGGTGTGGCCATATTGAACATCTACCTCTTTTGACTTTCATAAATTCCATACCTATTTTTGCAAAATGGAGCCAATTAATAACGGAGCAATGAAAGTGGTTAGCAGCACAAAACTCCACACTCTCCCTTTAAGAATATTGTAATCTGCGAATAACCTGTTCCATGAATGACCCATAACATAGTGGCCGAAGACAAATTCAAACAAAATGGTTAGTATCAGCCAAAGTGCCCCAATCAAAAGCAAATCAGTTTTGGTGTAGTTGATTTTCAAATTACTGAGAAACAAATAGGTCACCACCAGAATAACACAGATGAAGATAACTGTGCTGATAACGTGTCCCACCTGTTCGCCCACCTTAGATGTAATAAACGATTCTCTAAACGCCCCATTCAAGATAGCTGCAACAACAAGTATAAACCATATTCCAAGAGCATATAGAAATATCTTTGTCTCCATTCTAATCCATTCTGATAGTTCTCCATCTCATAAATATTTTCCACGTGTATTCAATTTCAGTTAACTGGCGCAGCGATGTCTCCTTATCTTATTCACATCTGCATTACAGATATACTACTATTTTGGCGGTATATCCAATATTAAAGTAGTTACACACTCCATAAATCATTGTTTTTTTAAGTATTGCTCTAACCAAAGGTGGGCATCTTTTTTGGTCTTTATTTTTTCTACAAGTTGTGCCTCTTCTATTTCTTTTAGTAATTCCCCAATTATGGGGCCTGGTTTTAAATTAAACCATTCCAGAATATCATTACCGGTGACTAAACGAGGCCTTTGCTTAAACTGAAGATATTGAGCCCTTATTTCCATAATCTTTTTAAAAAGAGTACAAAACTGCTGGTTATAATATGGGGTTTTTTCTGAACCTTGGGCAGCAAGATTATCAGCCATGGCCAATAGAAAAAGGCCTATGGTGTGGGGCTCTGCCTTTCTGATGAGTCTATATATGGCCCTGAGGGTGAGTTCTTCTTTTAAGTAAAGAGAAACCAAATGAAAGGGCCACATGTGTTGGAGAATGAAAAAGGTAATCAATTCAGCTTCTTTATGAGGGAAACGTAAGCGATTGGCAATAGAAGTAAAAAGAGACGCCCCTTTTTTATTATGTCCATAAAAGGTGATCCTTCCCTCTCCTTGGGCACGGCAGGAAGGTTTGCCTAAGTCATGGCAAAGAGCAGCCCATTTAAGGCAGAAGCGATGAAAAGGCTGTTTAACATAGCTAACTATGTCTTTTTTAAAATCAGACAATATTCCGGAAGGATAATTTATAAGTTTTTCTATTTCCTCAAAAGTAAGTAAAGAATGACTATACACATCCAGGTGATGATAACCATCCTGGGTAACCCCTCTTAATTTCTCTATCTCAGGCAAGATGGCCTTAAATATACCCAGATTTCCCATCTCCCTGACCTGGTTAATAGCCCTAGGGGTGAGGAAAAGCCTTTTAATTTCTTGATAGATACGCTCAGCAGGGATTTTTTTTAACCATGGGGCATAACGTTTCATGAGCCGGCGGGTTTCATCCTCTAATTTAAAGTCTAACTCTGCTGCCAATCTGAGTCCCCTTAATATCCGTAAGGCATCTTTCCAAAAGACTTTATGGCTTACCATCCGCAAGAGCTTTTTTTGAATATCCAATCTGCCTAAAAATGGGTCTAACACTGTTTTAGGATAAAAAATGTTTAGGGCCAAGGTATTAACCGTAAAATCCCTTTCTATAAGGTCAGAAAGAATATCTGGTCCCCGAAAGGGATTGAAATCAAATATACATTTTCCCTTAATCACCCTGTATGTCTCCCAGGCCTCATCCAGCACTACAAAATGTCCCTTGATTTTATGGGCAAAAAGGCTGGCTATAGTTCTGGCTTCACCTTTTACTGCAATATCAAAGTCCTGTATGGGACGGTCTAACAATAAGTCTCGCAACACTCCTCCCACCAAATAAATTTCTTTTGTTTCTTGAGCCAATGCTACCGATTTAAGTGCTTCCCAATATCCTTGAATTTCTGGAGAAAAAATTTGATTTCCTAACCTTTCTGTTTTCTTTAGATAATTGTGCATATCCATCAATTTTTCGATACCCGCTTGTATGTTCAGTTCCCTTTGGATCAACAAATAAAATAATTATTCCCTTGCCTCGCTTTGAGTTTTAGTTATGTCCTTCATATAATTTAATTTTGCATGGTCGGATCCAGAAAAAAACAAGCTAAATATAATAATGAGTGGCAATAAACTTGATTATAATTTTCTTGTTAATTCCCGTTTAAAATTGACCCACTTTTTCAGCCAATTTTGACTCCCTCAGTTATTACTCTTAGCTCCTTTTTTCTCTTATTCTATAGCTAGAAGCATCAAAAATACCTTACTATAATCACAAAAATTTGTCAAAAGGTTGACTATTGAAAGAAAAAAGAAGTTTTTTAAGGGAGTATTTTTCTGTCAAGCCTGTCTGCCGACAGGCAGGCCTGTCTGCCCCTGCCCGACGGCAGGCGGGCCTGCCCGCAGGCAGGCGGGGACAGGCGGGGAGGAGCACAGCGAAATAATTTTATAAACAAGATTGAACTCTATTGCACATAATTGTGCTTTTTTCAAAAAATGCCTTTTACTAAAATTTATAGAAAATATCAAACTAAAGATTAAGATGAGCCTACTTATTCCTTATTAGGCACAAAAATTGCATAAAAATTTTTCATTATGGAACAAAAACAGTTTTTCACTGAAAAACCAAGGATTTTAATAGTAGATGATGAATTAGGGCCTAGAGAATCTCTGAGGATGATTCTAAAACCATACTATGAGGTTTACACGGCAAAAGACGGTATATCTGCCTTGGAGGCGATTAAAAAAAACCCCATTGACTTAGTTACTCTGGATCTCAGGATGCCGGGTATGCCAGGAGAGGAAGTCCTTAAGCATATAAAAAACTTTGATCCTACTATTGAGGTTATAATCATTACGGGTTATGGAACATTACAGTCTGCAGTAGAGGCCATAAAATACAAAGTATTTGATTACATTCTTAAACCCTTTAATGTGTCAGATATTCTTTCTGTGGTTAAAAAATGTATTGGAAGAAGATATGTAAGTGGCGAGATAAAGAATGTTTTGGAAAAAACGAAAAGAGATACCAAATCTCATTCAGAAATTTATGAACAAATAACTCATTTTTTAAATCAATTAAATGAATCTTGTTATTATTTTTTCAGAAGAGAAAATTATTTAGAATTTGTAAGAGTGCTTGCTACTACGTTAGAAAGTAAAGACCCTTATACCGTAGGTCATTCAGAAAGGGTTTGTCATTACTCTTCATTAATTGCTGAGGGCCTTGGACTTTCTCCTGATGAAAAAGAAAAGCTTCAAATTAGCGCCTATCTCCATGATATAGGAAAGATAGGTATCAGTGACATTTACATTTCCAAAGACGGCCCATTAGATGAAAATGAATGGGCCATTGTGCGAGAACACCCTATAAAAGGGATAAAAATTATAAGTCCACTAGGGCTTTCTTCTGAGGTGATTGAAGGGATTAAATATCATCACGAGAGGTTTGATGGAAAAGGTTACCCTGAAGGATTGTCAGGCAAAAATATACCTCTTTTTGCCCGCATTATAGCTATTGCTGATGCCTATGATGCTCTAACAATAGGCAGGCCTTACAAATCTCCGTTAAGTAAAAATGAGGCACTGCTGGAAATCAAGAAATGTGCTGGCTCTCAGTTTGATGAGGAATTGGTTGAGGTATTTATAGAGGAGATTAAAAAAAATGATAGGGAAATTAATCAGATGCATTAACTGCAATGAAGTAATGAATATCACAGAATGGGATTCTTGCCCCCAATACACATATGATAATGGAAAAGTTAAGGAGATAGAAGTAGATGATAAAAAAGAGTTTTTGCGAAGACACAAAGGGCATAAAATAGAAGAGTTGATTCCTATAACTCCTCCTATAAGTGAGAAACCTTACACAGAACCCATAAAGACATGCTATTTTGAAGCTACCAATGGTAACGAAAGATTTTTGATAAAAAAGTGGCGAGACAAAATTGATAGTCCCTTTATTTATGAGATTATAAAAGGAAGGATAGAGATAAAGAATATTGAAGTCCAAGTCCAAGCTGAAGCAATAAAAAAGCAGATCCAGAGGGCGAAGGACTTTTGTATTTCTGAAGAAAAACTCAATAATTTTATTAAGGTCATCCAAAAAGAAGTCAAAAAATTGGACCCCCAAACACTTGAGGTGTGTGCTGAAGGGGAAAGTCCTTCCATCTCTTATTGCAAACTAAGCGATGATTGTGTAAAAGGCATCTTAAAAAAATGCCAAGACAAATTTAACTTGCAAGAGCTTAATTTTTTAAAAAATTTTATCTCCCAAAATAACTTCTATAATGATGTAATGACTTTAATAGTAAAGAAAAATTTCTTTATAAACGCCGAAGAAGAAAGAATTCCCTGCCGCTGTGTTGCCCAAAGAAGAGCATAATTAAACTTGGTTATAAAAATCTCTTATTTTTTTGACTATATATTCTTGTTGTTTGATAGTTAACTCGGGATACATGGGAAGGGCTAGCGTCTCTTTAGATGCTCGTTCAGTTTGAGGGAAATCTCCTCTTTTGTAGCCTAAAGAAGAAAGAGACTCCTGCAAATGCAATGGTAGAGGATAGTAAATCGCACAACCAATACCTTGAGTCTTTAGATATTTTAAGAGTTGGTCTCTTTTTTGAACACGGACCACATACTGATGAAAAACATGATTGCTCTGTTTAATTTTAGGAGGGATTATGAAATCTAAAAGACCAGTCTCAGAAAATAATTGATAATAACGTTGTGCACACTCTGCCCTTTTTTTATTCCATGCATCTAGATATTTAAATTTTACCAAAAGGATGGCTGCCTGTAATTCATCTAAACGAAAATTACCTCCAATAAGTTTATGATAATATTTAGAAGAGGCACCATGTACTCTAAGCATTTTTATCTTTTCATAAATAGGTTTCACTTTTGTCACTACCATGCCACCATCACCATAACCACCTAAATTTTTGGAGGGGAAAAAGGAAAAGCAACCTATGTCACCCAAACTCCCTGTTTTTTTTTGCTTATATTCTGCTCCTATGGCCTGAGCGGCGTCTTCAATAATTTTCAGATTATATTTTCTAGCTATATCAATAATAGCTTGCATTTCACAACATTGGCCAAAGAGATGAACAGGAATGACGGCCTTAGTACGGGGGGTAATTTTTTCTTCAATTTGATTTACATCTATATTAAACGTATCTAACTCAATATCCACAAATACGGGTTTTGCACCCAAACGAACTATCGAACCAACCGTGGCAAAGAAAGTGTAAGGAACAGTGATAACTTCATCACCTGGTTGAATATCAATAGCCATTAATGACACCAGCAGGGCATCACTACCTGAAGAGACACCTATAGCATAATCACAACCGCAATAATGTGCAATTTTTTTCTCTAATGTCTCAACATGTCCATTGAGAATAAAATGCTGACTTTCTAATACTTTATCCAGTGCCTGTTTGATTTCTGATTTTATACTCTGATATTGTATTTTGAGGTCTAATAAAGGAATATTCATGCCTTTTATATACTCTGACGTTTTATTTTTTCTACTGCATCAATAGAGCGAATAGCATTTATCACCGCTTGGAATTGCTCCCTGTCCTTTACTTCTACTACAAATGAAAAAAAAGCACGGTGGTCTGAGGTAGTCTTTGTCTTAGAAGCAATGATATTGGCCTTTACCTTGGCCACTGCCCCACTTATTTCTGCTAAAAGCCCTACTTTGTCACTACATTTTATCTCTATTTTAACAGGATAAACCTGATTGGTTCTTTCTCCCCAAGTTACTTCCACTAATCTGTTGGGGTCGGCACTCAAAAGATTCCTACAATTAGCATGATGAACAGTAATTCCATGACCTTTAGTAATATAACCTACAATCTCATCACCAGGCAGTGGACAGCAACAGCGAGCTATTTTGACCAAAACACCTTCTACCCCCTTTACCTTAATATCAGAGGAAGGTGTTTTTTGGGAAATAACTTGTTTTTCTTTTTTTTCTTCAAGGGGAGGAAGAAGGCGGCGGATAATTTGTTTCACAGATAGCTTTCCATAACCTACGGCTAAAATAAGATCTTCTGTGGTTTTGAAAGAAAGTTTTTTGGCTATCTTAGTAAACTCAGGGCTGTTGAAGATTTTGGGGAAATCCAATCCGTATTTTTTGAATTCCTTTTCACATAATTCTTTTCCCAAAGAAAATCCTTGTTCTCGCTCTAGGTTACGTAAATAGTGTTTAATGCGCGTCCGAGCCCTTGGGGTTTTAACAAATTTAAGCCAATCTTTGCTGGGATGTTGTTTGGGTGAAGTAGTAACTTCCACCACATCTCCAGTATTTAGCTTGTAGCGTAATGGCACTAGACGACCATTTACCTTTACCGCAGCACAATGGTGTCCTATCTCTGAATGGATGCTATAAGCAAAATCTATAGCTGTAGAACCAGCAGGCAAGGCCTTAACATCTCCTTTAGGAGTAAACACATAGACTTCTTCCGGGAAAAGGTCTGTTTTAACTGCTTCCAAAAACTCGCGGGGTTCTTTTAACTCCCTTTGCCATTCTAAAATTTGCCTTAACCAAGCAAAACGCCTGACTTCTTCTTCATCCCCCTCTTTCCCTTCTTTATAACGCCAATGGGCAGCAATACCTTCTTCAGCCAGACGATGCATTTCTTCTGTGCGAATTTGGATCTCGATACGACCACCATAAGGTCCTATCACTGTAGTGTGCAAACTTTGATACATATTTGGTTTAGGCATGGCAATATAATCTTTAAATCTCCCAGGAATAGGTTTCCAAAGAGAATGCACCATACCTAAAGTTTCATAACATTCTTTAATAGTGTTAACGATGATTCTAAAGGCTACCAGGTCATAAATTTGGTTTAAGTCAATTTGTTGTTTATTCATTTTCCGATAGATACTAAAGATACTCTTAGTCCGGCCTTCTATACGCCCTTTTATGCCTAAATCCTCTAATTTATTCTGAAGAATGGTCTTGATTTCCCCAATATATCTTTTTTCTTCTTCTTTGCGTCGGGCAATACCTTGGGAAATACGCTGATAGGTCTTTGTATCTGAATAATAAAGCGATAAATCTTCCAATTCTGTTCTTAACCATCCTATACCTAAACGGGCAGCCAGAGGGGCATAAATTTCCAAAGTTTCTTTGGCAATTAATTTCTGTTTTTCAGGAGGCAAATAACCCAAGGTTTGCATATTGTGCAATCTATCTGCTAACTTGACCAAAATTACACGAATGTCTTGAGCCATGGCCAAAATCATCTTTCGTATATTTTCAGCATGGCGTTTTCTCTTTGAGGAAAAGGAAATTTTGCTCAATTTGGTTAAACCATCAATAATAACTGCAATTTCTTCCCCAAATTGATTTTTTATATCTTCAATGGTTACCAGGGTATCTTCTACTGTGTCATGCAAAAGCCCACAGACTACAGTAATTACATCCAAACGCATCTTGGCCAAAATAAAAGCCACATTTAAAGGATGAGATAAGTAAGGCTCACCGGAAAGACGCAGTTGTCCCTTATGAGCTTTAGCGGCATAAATATAAGCCTTTCTAAATAAAGAAACATCTGCATTAGGATTATAACTTAAAACCCTATCTATAATGTCCTCAATGCGTATCATAATCAAAGTGTTTGCATTATTTTTTCAATATTTAATTTTAATTCAGTTATGGGAATAAGTAAAGTTTCACCTGTTTTTCTTATTTTGACTTCCACTTTCTCCTTTTTTAAATCTCTACCTAAGGTAATCCTTAAAGGTATTCCAATTAAATCTGCGTCTTTGAACTTAATTCCAGGCCGTTCATCCCGATTATCATAAAAAACTTGCCAATGAGAAGAAAGTTGTCCATATAATTTTTCAGCAGTCTCTAGAACCTTCTGATTTTTGGTATCTATGGCTAAAAGATAAATCTGAAAAGGAGCAATAGATAAAGGGAAAATAATTCCATTTTCATCATGATGTTGTTCAATGATAGCAGCTAAGGTGCGTCCAATGCCAATTCCATAACAACCCATGATTATAAATTGTTCTTTACCTTGGGCATCTAAATAAGTAGCCTTTAATGCCTCACTATATTTTGTGCCTAGTTTAAAAATATGTCCTACTTCTATGCCTTTTTTAAATTCTAATTCGCCTCTACAGCGAGGGCATCTGTCTTCAGAAGTAATAAATCGCACATCAGCAAACTGACTAATTTTAAAATCATCTAAATTCACATTGATAAAATGGTAATCCGTTTTATTGGCCCCGGTGACAAAATTGACCATGTTTTTCAAACTATTATCAGCAATGATGGGTATGTTTAATCCTATAGGACCGGCAAATCCTACTTCGGCCTTTGTCAGGTTCTTTACAATTCCTGGTGGGGCCATAATTAGGGTCTTACAATCTAATAGACGCTGAAGTTTGATTTCATTAATATCATGATCACCTCTAACCAAGACAGCCACAGGTTTTTCATCTGCTAAATAAATTATGGTTTTGACTATTTTTTGAGGGGAGACATTGAGAAACTCTGTTATTTCTTCTACCGTATGTTTATTGGGTGTGTGTATTTCCTTTCTGGATTTAGGCCTTTCAGATGGAGAAATAGCCGGAGTTACTACTTCTGCCTTTTCAATATTAGCTGCATAATCACAGTTTTGGCAAAATACAATAGTATCTTCTCCTACCTCTGCCAACACCATAAATTCATGTGAAAAACTTCCACCAATAGTGCCTGTTTCTGCCTCTACTACTTTAAAATCAAGATCACAGCGAGTAAAGATGTTTTTATAGACATCATACATTTGCCAATAGGTTTTTTCGGCATTTCTATCATCTATGTCAAAACTGTAACCATCTTTCATGATAAATTCTCTACTGCGCATCAGACCAAAACGGGGGCGGATTTCATCACGAAATTTAGTCTGAATCTGATAAAGATTTAAGGGAAGGTCTCTATAAGACCTCACTTCTTTTCTCACTAAATCAGTAATCACTTCTTCATGAGTGGGTCCCATACAATAAAAACGTTCATGGCGGTCTTTAAATCGCAACAATTCTTTCCCATATCTTTCCCAACGTCCTGATGCCTGCCATAATTCGGCAGGTTGCACTGTAGGCAAAAGCACTTCCTGTGCACCTGCTCTATTCATTTCTTCCCTCACAATATTTTCTACTTTCCGTAGGGCAGTTAAACCAAAGGGTAAATAAGAATAAATCCCAGCAGTCAACTTGCGAATCATTCCTGCACGGAGCATTAACCTATGACTATTTATCTCTGCCTCAGATGGTGTTTCTTTTAAAGTAGGAAGAAAATAACGAGAATAGTACATAACAAACCCTCCCTCTATTTTAACTCTTTTATATACTACTCTGCCTCTGGTGCAAATAGAAGGTGCTTATAAAAATGAAACTCTTGCAAACCTGTCTGCCGACAGGCAGGAAGGTTATTAAAAAGAAAAATGGCTTGACATGATTTGATTCATTGATATAGTAAAATTTTGCTAAATTTAGGGAAAACGAGATAGGAAAGTGAATTTTTTTTTAAAAAATCTTTTCTTTTGTTTAATTTTCTCCTGCTGGTTAAGTCCTGTTTGGGCCTTAAATACCTCTGAACTTATAGATAAGTTAGAAAGACAGTGTGCTTCTCTAAATACTATCCAGATGGATTTTATCCAAAAGACAAAGGTCATTACTGCCAGACCCCCTAGAGAAAAAAAATTTCAAGGTGTTATGTATCTTAAAAGACCTGGGAAGATGCGCTGGGATTATAAACCTCCTAAAGATTATCACATAATAAGTGATGGAGAAAAAATTTGGTTTTATGATGAAAAGACAAAACAAGTAATGGTGGGTAAGTTAGAGGCCTATCTGGATAAACATCTCATTTCTTCTCTTTTTTTGAATATTAAAAATGTAAAAAATTTCTTTTATATAAATGGGGAAGAAGAAAAAGATTGTTTTAAGTTAACCTTAACTCCCCATGAACCCAGGCCTCAGCTAGGAAAAATTTTTGTATGGGTTGAAAAAAAGGAACTTCAGATAGTGAAAATCCAATTAACTGATTTATATGGAAATGTTAATGTCTTAAATTTTACTAAAATTACGCTTAATCCTGCTTTAAAAGATTCATTATTTAATTTTCAGCCACCGCCAGGAGTAGAAAAAATCCGCCTTCCGTATTAGCCATGGCAGGGCTACGTCAAAGTCAGGCCATAAGTAATTTAACAAAAAGAACAAACGTTTAAATATGGTCTAAAAAATCCAAATTTCAAAATCCAAATGCCAAATGGAATCCAAATGTCTAAATGCTAAAACATTAAATCAGTGAGTAGTGAAATAGTGAGGGAATGAAATAGTCAAATGTAGTGGAATTGGGGTCTATAATTAAAAGTGAGAGTAAAAAATAGGGAATGAAATTAAGAAGCCTTCTTTATGTGATATAAATGATAAATGGCTAGGGGAACATTTGTGGCTAACGGGGTCAGTCAATAATGTTGAATTATTGTGACTCGGTTTGAATTGCCGGATGTTCTCCTGCCAATACCCTGTCTAATGGAAAGGTGCCTTTAAGTGGCTATTATAGACGGGATAAAGGTATTGGCAGAGCCATAAAATATCAAACATAAAGGAGGGTGAGGCGTGAAAAGGTTATCTGGAGGAATCGATATTGGCAGTGATAATCATCACATAATTATCATGGATGATGAAGAACAGATTTTGTATGACCAGAAGATAGCACACAAATTCAGTGAATTTTATAAGGCAGTTAGAGAATTTAGAGAGATTGAGAAAAGAGAAGGTGGGATAATATCATTTGCAATTGAAGGAAAGAATGGATACGGAGCACCATTTGATCGGATACTTATAGAGAGCGGATTCACCTTATACAATGTAGATAATTTAAAATTAAAACAATTTCGGAATGTATTTGGGGCAGAATGGCGTAACGATAAAAGGGACGCAAAAATGTTAGCAAAAATGCTGAAATTAAGAGATTATTTAGACGCTGAAAATGAAAAGGCATTCATTGCGGTAGAGAAGGCAACAAAAATCAATGAAAAGTTAAAGATTCTGTCTCGGCATCAACAAACCCTGATAGATGAGAAGATAAGGTTGCAAAACAGGCTTCGAAAAAGGCTATTAGAAGTATCTCCTGAGATATTAGAGATTGGTGATACAGACAGCAAGAAGATGTTGAGGCTTCTGGTAAGGTATCCTGATTTTTCGAGATATAAG
>NZ_CP013015.1:1391934-1441090 GCF_001577525.1 Candidatus Desulfofervidus auxilii
TCCGTATCCATTCTTTCCTTCAATTGCAAATGATATTATCCCACCTTCTCTTTTCTCAATCTCTCTAAATTCTCTAACTGCCTTATAAAATTCACTGAATTTGTGTGCTATCTTCTGGTCATACAAAATCTGTTCTTCATCATCCATGATAATTATGTGATGATTATCACTGCCAATATCGATTCCTCCAGATAACCTTTTCACGCCTCACCCTCCTTTATGTTTGATATTTTATGGCTCTGCCAATACCTTTATCCCGTCTATAATAGCCACTTAAAGGCACCTTTCCATTAGACAGGGTATTGGCAGGAGAACATCCGGCAATTCAAACCGAGTCACAATAATTCAACATTATTGACTGACCCCGTTAGCCACAAATGTTCCCCTAGCCATTTATCATTTATATCACATAAAGAAGGCTTCTTAATTTCATTCCCCATTTTTTACTCTCACTTTTAATTATAGACCCCAATTCCACTACATTTGACTATTTCATTCCCTCACTATTTCACTACTCACTGATTTAATGCTTTGGCATTTGGATTTTTTATTTTGTTAAATTACTTATGGCCTGACTTTGACGTAGCCCTGTAAAAAATAGTGGATTTATTGACTTTCACAAGTGATGTGTATATCATGAGAAAGTTATGAAAAGGATAGGGGTTTATTGTCGTAAGGATGTCTGTCCAGAGAGAGCGGTCAAAGAATTGATAGAATGGCTTGAAAAACGAGGTTATGAAGTTTTTATATTTCCTTTTTCTGAAGAGAACCTGGATCTAGTGATTGTTTTAGGTGGTGATGGGTCTTTACTGCACGTGGCTAGAGCGATTTGGCCCAAAAAAATACCTATTTTAGGTATCAATTGGGGAAATTTAGGTTTTCTCACTGCAGTAAATAAAAATGAAACCTATCCTATGCTGGAAAGAGTGTTTAAGAAAGAATTTGAGATAAGAAAGAGGATGACTTTAGAGGCTACCATTTCTTCTAAACAAGACAAAGAACCTTTTATGGCCTTAAATGAAGTGGTAATAGAAAGAGGTGGATATACCCGTCTTATCACTCTTTCTGTAGATACTCAAGGACAACCCCTAATTACTTTACGGGCAGATGGTTTAATTGTGGCTACTCCCACTGGCTCTACTGCATATTCTTTGTCTACAGGGGGACCTATTGTCTTCCCAAGCCTTGATGCTTTAATCATTTCTTCTATTTGCCCTTTTTATCTTGCTCATCGCTCTTTAGTTCTTCCCCCTGATCATGTGGTAGGAGTAAGAGTAGAAAAAGGAGGTGATGGTGTAAGGGTAGTGTTTGATGGACAATTGTCTTTTCCTCTTCAAGTAGGAGACAGGGTAGAAATAAAGAAGTCTCTCAATCCTATATATCTCATAGAAAATGAAAAATTTTTTGAGACCCTAAATCAAAAATTATGTTGGGGATGTTAGGCATTAAAGAGAAAAATCATATTTTACCTCTAACTGAAAAGCTACGTCCCAAATCCTTTCAAGAATTTGTGGGGCAGAGACATTTGGTAGGAGAAAATGGGGTTGTGACCCGATTAATAAAGGAAGAAAAACTTTGTTCTCTTATTTTTTGGGGACCTCCCGGAACAGGTAAAACTACCTTGGCCATGTTGATAAAAGAACATTTTGGTTATCCTCAAGCCACCTTTTCTGCTGTTACCACCAGCATTAAAGAGATAAAGATATTTATGCAGTCTGCTCAAAAAAGAATGGAACTTGAGCATCGGCCTAGTATTCTTTTTATTGACGAAGTTCACCGCTTTAACCGTGCCCAACAAGATGCTTTTTTGCCTTATTTAGAAAAGAATATTATCATTCTTTTAGCCACTACTACTGAAAATCCTTCTTTTTATCTAACTTCCCCTTTGCTTTCTAGGTGTAAGGTGTTGTTATTTTATCCTCTGTCTCAAGAAGAACTCTTAATGGTAATTAAAAGAGCCATAACTGCCTTCCCTTACATGATAAAAATCCCAGAAGAAGTAATAAATATTATTATCCGAATAGGTCAAGGTGATGCAAGAGTGGTTTTGAATACTCTAGAGTTGGTTTTGGAACTCAGTCCTCTCCAAAATGGTGCAAAAATTGTGTCCCTAGAGACATTAAAAACCGTTTTGGGGAAAATCCCACTTCGCTATGACAGAAGTGGAGATGAACATTATCATTTGATATCTGCTTTTATTAAAAGTATGAGGGGGAGTGACCCAGATGCGGCTATTTATTGGTTAGAACGAATGCTTGAAGCCGGAGAGGACCCCTTATTTATTTTACGTCGGATGTTAATTTTTGCCTCTGAAGATATAGGTAATGCCGACCCCCAAGCCCTTCAGGTTGCGGTATCTGCCTTTCATGCCTTTCAAGCAGTAGGTCTTCCAGAAGGTATTTTAAATATTATTCAGGCAGTGGCTTATTTGGCAAGTGCTCCCAAAAGTAATGCTGTTTTAAAAGCTCACCATCTAGCCCAGAAAGATATAAAGTATTATGGAAGTTTGCCTGTACCACTACATATTCGTAATGCCCCTACTAAATTAATGAAGAGTTTAAAATATGGAATAGAGTATAAATATCCACATGATTATCCCAACGCTCATGTTAAACAAGCATATTTACCATCACAACTTCAAAAAAGGCAATATTATTATCCTAGTGATAGAGGATGGGAAAAACATATCAAGGCATATTTAAATAAGCTATGGAGGGGTAAAAAATAATGAACATAATTATTTGGATAATAGGAATAATTTGGGTAGCATTAGGCATTTGGGCTATTATTAAACCTGAAGGAGTTAAAAAGGTAATGCAAAAATACTTTGCCCAAAGAAATCCTCGGTTTTTAAGTATCTTCCCCTTATTGTTTGGTATTTTGCTTATAATTGCTTCTTTTAAAGCAAATGCCAGGTGGTATGTATTTATCTTGGGTTTTCTTCTTTGTTTAAAAGGAATATTTTATATCATTACTCCCCAAATTGTGCGAAAAATGGTTAATTGGTGGGCAAATATGAATATAAGAAGTTATCAAATTTGGGGATTGATAACTTACACTTTGGGTATATTTTTATTAGTTTGGAGATAAATAATGATTGCCATTGTGAACTATCGGGCAGGCAATTTGACCAGTGTGCAGAGAGCATTGAGTTATCTGGGATATGAGTCAAAGATTACCTCTAATCCTAGTGAAATTCTGAAGGCAAAAAGGGTAATTTTCCCTGGGGTAGGAGCTGCTGGAACGGCCATGGAAGACTTGAAAAAAACAGGTATGGGAGAAGCATTGAAAGAAATTTATTTGCGCAAAATTCCTCTTTTGGGTATTTGTCTGGGAACACAAGTGATTTTTGAATATAGTGAAGAAGACAATACCCCATGTTTGGGAATTCTTTCAGGCACAGTCAAAGCCTTCCCTTATCCACTTAAAGACCCAGAGGAAGGCGAGATATTAAAAGTACCCCATATGGGTTGGAATTATGTTGAATTCATAAAGCCGCATCCTGTTTTTGTAAACATACCTCCAGGAGCAGAGTTTTATTTTGTTCACAGTTATTATCCATCTCCACAATGTCCAGAGGACATTTTCGGGATTACAGACTATGGGATTAAATTTTCCTCTGTAGTGGCTTCTAAAAGTTTAGTAGCAGTGCAATTCCATCCTGAGAAGAGCGGAGGTCCGGGCTTAAAAATATTAGACAATTTCTGCCGCTGGAGGCCAAATGATGTTGAGTAAGAGAATTATTGTCTGTTTGGATGTCAGGAATGGAAGGACTACTAAAGGAATCAAGTTTAGAAATAATGTGGATGTGGGTGATCCAGTAGAGATGGCTAAAATATATTATGAAGAAGGTGTAGATGAAATTGTTTTTTATGACATCACCGCTTCATCTGAATACCGTGAGATTATGATTGATGTAGTAGATAAAGTAGCCCAACAGATATTTATACCTTTTTCAGTTGGAGGAGGTATACGTAGTGTAGAAGATATGCGACGGGTGTTATTGGCTGGGGCTGAGAAAGTAAGTGTGAATACCGCTGCTGTGCTTAACCCTAAAATAATAGAAGAAGGGGCTAAGGCATTTGGTAGTCAGTGTATTGTTTTAGGTATGGATGCCAAAGCCGTAACTCCATCATCAAAAATTCCTTCTGGCTATGAGATTCAAATCCATGGAGGACGCACCTATACGGGTATTGATGCCTTATGGTGGGCAAAAAAAGCAGAATCTTTGGGAGCAGGAGAAATCTGTCTCAATTCCATTGATGCCGATGGAACACAGGCAGGTTATGAACTGAACTTAACAAAATTAATTTCTGAAAATGTTTCCATTCCTGTAATTGCTTCAGGTGGAGCAGGGGTACCAGAGCATTTATATGAAGTTTGTACTAAGGCCAAGGCAGATGCTGCTTTGATTGCTTCCATGGTGCACTATGGCACTTATACTATTCGAGAAATTAAAGAATATTTATACAACAAAGGATTGAGAGTAAGGATGGTATGGTAGATGAAAATTGCCCTTGCCCAAACCAATCCCATTGTGGGTGCCTTTGATTATAACCTAGAAAAGGCCGGTCGTTTTATAGAAGAGGCCAAGCAAAAACAATGCAAATTAATAATCTTTCCTGAACTCACTTTAATCGGCTACCCTCCTAAGGACTTATTAGAAAGAGAAGATTTTATAGATAATAGCCTGATAACTTTAGAAAGATTAATCCAACGCACAAAGGGAATTGCAGTTATCTGTGGATATGTAGAACGTAATATAAACCATGCTAAGCCTTTGTTCAATGGGGCTATTTTTTTTGAAGACGGAGAAATATTCCTTAAAACCTATAAGATACTTTTACCTAGTTATGATGTGTTTGATGAAACAAGATATTTTGCCCCAGGTCAAAAGGCACGGTTTGTAAAATGGAACAATAAAAAAATTGGGGTAACTATTTGTGAAGATATTTGGAATGATAAGGACCTATTTCCAAGACAACAATATGAGTTTGACCCCTTAATCCAGTTAGCTCAAGAAAATATAGATATCTTAGTTAATATTTCTGCTTCTCCTTACTATGTTGGCAAACCTAGCTTTCGTTTGAAAATATTCAGTCATTTAGCTAATAAATACCAGTTTCCTGTAGTTTATGCCAATCAGGTAGGAGGAAATGATGATATTGTTTTTGATGGTAATAGCAAGATAGTATTGCCAGATGGTAGTATCTTAGCTAAAGGAAATTCATTTGCTGAAGATTTAGTGGTGGCAGAGATGGAGAAGGAAAGTGGAGAGAAAATTTCTTTACCAGAAGAAGAGGCCGAGGTTTTAAAAGCCATAGTTTTAGGAACTAGAGATTATGCTCAAAAAACGGGTTTTAAAAAGGCTATTGTGGGATTAAGTGGAGGTATAGACTCTTCACTGGTTGCTTATATTGGTGTGCAGGCCTTAGGGAGGGAAAATGTTTTAGGGATAGCTATGCCTTCTCCTTACACTTCAAAAGAGAGTCTGGAAGATGCAGAAGCACTGGCTAAAAATTTAGGAATTCAATATCAAGTAATACCCATTACAGAGGTATTTCAGGTTTATTTAAAAGTATTAAAACCTGCCTTTAATGAATTACCTTGGAGTGCTGCTGAAGAAAACATCCAGGCACGTATTCGGGGTAATATCCTTATGGCCTTAAGTAATAAATTTGGTTATCTTGTGCTTTCTACAGGAAATAAATCAGAGATGGCAGTGGGCTATTGCACGCTTTATGGAGATTTAACTGGTGGTTTAGCTGTTATCTCCGATGTCCCAAAGACAATGGTTTATCGTCTAGGACGGTATATTAATCGGGAAGCAGTGGTCATTCCTGAACGTGTCCTTACCAAACCCCCTTCTGCCGAACTTAGAACAAATCAAAGAGACGAGGATGATTTACCTCCTTATCATATTTTGGACCCTATCCTAAAAGAATACATTGAAAATCAGCGTAGTGTGAACGAAATTGTGGCTATGGGATTCCCAAGAGAAATAGTAAAAGAAATTGTGCGTAAGGTAGATAGAAGTGAATACAAGCGTAAACAAGCACCTTTAGGGATAAAGATTACTACCAAAGCCTTTGGTTACGGACGTCGCTATCCAATTGCTCAAAGATATACAGATTGTTTATTAAAACCTACCCTTGAGTTCTAAACTATAGTCCCAAAATCCGTGATAACTTTAAAAGAAAACCCACAAATATAGCAACTGACCTTACACAAAGTATGAATTGTTTTTAATTTTAAGTCATAACATTATAAAAAGTCATTATTTATGGCTGGGGCTGTCAAGGAGTGCTCGCCCGCCAGCCTGCGGGCAGGTTGGAATTTTATCCAAAAGGAGGTCGCGGATTTTAAACTAGTTGACAAAATGGAGAAATTTGGTTACCAAAAATAAAAGAGCGCCTGTAGCTCAGCTGGACAGAGCAACGGACTTCTAATCCGTAGGTCGCAGGTTCGAATCCTGCCAGGCGCACCAAAAAGAAAGTTAAAATTAAGGCCAGTTAGGAAAAACACTTAGCTGGCCTTTTTATTCCCAAAAACTTAGGTGTAACTTTAATCCTTGTTTACTTCGCAGAGAGCGGATTTTTCTCAACTCTTTTTTTATAATTTTTTCACCACAACATCTTGTATTGTTACGAGGAAGTACTAGGGGGCAGGACAAATGCCTCTCTATACTTGCCTGCCTGTCGGCAGACAGGTTAAAAAGGCCAATTTAACAAAACGCATAGAGGGGCTTAAGGGCAAAATCATGTCCTTTAATTTTACAATTGATCAAAGGCTTATGTTAGTGGAATTAGTAGAAAAATGGATAGATGATTGTAAGGCATATGGGGTAAAAAGTATTACCTTAAAATTTAAATTTTTACGGTTTTGCTTGACATGATACAACTAGGAATTAACATGGAGGTAATACTATGAATATTCGGAAAATCACATCATTGACTATGCTAATCTCGTTTGTGCTTTGCATTCTGACGAGTGCCATACTTTACATTGCGCCACATGGCCGAGTCGCATATTGGTCAAATTGGCGTCTATGGGGCTTAAGCAAGACGCAATGGAGCGAGTTACATCTCAATTTAGGTATTCTTTTTTTGTTGGCCGGGTTTCTGCATGTTTATTATAATTGGAAATCAATAACTGCCTATTTAAAAAACAAAGCGAAACGAATAAAGGTGTTTACTGTAAATTTTAATATTGCTTTGATGCTTACCCTTATTGTTGGTATCGGGACCTATTTTCAAATTCCACCGATGAGCACTATAATTAATATTAGCGAATCAATTAAGGATTCGGCTGGTATTAAGTACGGCGAACCACCTTATGGCCATGCCGAGCTATCTTCCTTAAAAATGTTTGCCAAAAGGGTGGGGCTTGACCTATCCAAAAGTATAGAGTTACTTCGGCAAGCCGGCATCAAATTTGAAAATGAGACACAAACCATTAATGACATCGCAAAGAAAAATAATCTTTCGCCAAAACAGGTGTACGAGATTATTAAACCCGCAACTCAAAAAAAAGACACTGGTGAACATTCTGTTTTTCCAGATTTACCACCTCCTGGTTTTGGCAGAAAAAAACTTGCCGAGTTTTGTGATGATTTCGATTTGGATCTCACTGAAATAATACATGCCTTGTCCCAGAAAGGAGTAAAGGCCACGTCAACACAGAGCATTAAGGAGATTGCAGCGAAAAACAATATGGAACCAATGGCTATCTTTGAGATAATCAGAGACGCAATCAACGGAAACAAGAGAGCTCCGAACAATCGTATCGACCCGGACAGCAAAAAACGCCACTCGTTCCTTATTCTGCTTTTTGCTACCGGTTATGCCTAAAGACTGCGAGAAGAGTGGAGGAAGACTTACGGCCAGATATTACACCCTATATTACTTTCAGTGCTATCCCAAAATCCGCGATTGATGTTTAGATACCTGGCTGCCGAACAGGCAGGACAATATATATTGGTTATACTTGTACAGGGCTTATAGATATTAGGCTTGTAGGAATAGTCACACTTATGGATATTTTAAGGGCCTCAGAAATTCATGAATAGACCTGCCTGCTAATACTTTGAACATAGCGATGGTTTGTTTAAATTAGATTATTTTTTGACTGCCTTTAACGAGAGGGGTTTCAACGTTCTTTAATGCCCTAAAACCTCTTAGTATTTCCCTAAATTTCTTATTTGTTACATTCACTTCTTTCAAAGTGGCCATTTTATCTTGCTTGTCTGCGTGAATCGCAGGTATCTCCAATATGTTAAATGAAGGATAAGACCTGCCCTTCAGCCTCCGAGATGTGGCTGTCCCTGCTGTGATAAGATAGGTATTCTCTAGCCTCCATGTCCAGGGCAAGTGCTTATGGCCTGAAAAAACAAAATTTACTCCCAACTCCATACAAATCTTTAGAACATCCCCTGCATCTGAGGGTATGTTTCTCTCCCTTCCTGTTCCAGGGATAGGAATAAGGTGATGATGCATGGCCAGTATTTTTACCTTGTTGTTTATGGATAATTTTTCTCTTATGAGCCCGTAGTTTTCCCGTCCTACATGTCCATCATCTATGTCTGGTTGACTGGAATCTATCCCCAAAATCACTACTTTCTCATTTTCATAGTAAGGGCATCTTGTCCCAAAAATCTCCTCAAAAATTATATATCCCTCGTTTCTTGCATCATGATTGCCTGGTACTACTATTTTATTCTTCACCTTTATTCTATCGATATATGTCTTTGCCAATTCATATTCATGGACATATCCATCATCTGTAAGGTCACCTGTGATAATAAGTATCTCTGGCATTTCAGAATTTAAGATATCAATAACATTTTCACCCCACTGCGAAACAAAATTTGGGCCTGTAATATGCAAATCAGAGACATGCGCTATTTTTATTTTTTCATCTTTGACCATATAAGAAATCTAAATCTTTTTTATTACAAAATGGTGCCAAAATGATTAAGATTTTGCGAAAGTTATATTATGGGCTTTAATCACAAAAAAGAGAGAAAAAGCCATTTAGACTTTTTCCCTCAGACTTGATTCCTTAGATGTTCTCTAGAAAGTTTCTGAAAAACCCCAAAGGTAATAAGGTGAACTATTAAAATCAAAACTAGCCATATTGGTGCCGGTAGGAACTACCAACACCCATCCCCAATATGTCCCAGGAGACAGGGCTGATTTATTAAATTCTGGAAGTATTTCCTCATATACAGAATGTGTCTGATTTTTTCTCCAGGCAGATACTAAGGCCAGGTCAGTTACCAGATGAAACTGATTGTTTTCATCTATAGAATACAAAGAACCATCAGGTAAGGAGATACCCAGATAGATATCTACTGGGGCAGAAAAGGTATGTAATCCTACCTTCACACTGGCCTTACCATGTTCTACAAAACCATCAGACATAGGTCTTGCCAGTTTAGGATTGGGATGGGTATAAGGATAGTTTTGCGGAGAATAGATATAAGTATTAGGAGCAGTAGGAACAGGCATCTTAGCCAACTCACCACCTAAGGTCGTCCAGCCCTTTGTCCAGTCATACTGAGAATCAAAGGCTCCTATAAAGTCGGCATTTCCCACAAAGAAGCGATCTTGTGGCGGATTGGCAGCTCCGCTAAGGGCAGGAGACCCAGCCGAGGGACGTAAATCAGGATTTTGCCAGTCAGTGCTGTTGAGAAGAGGGTCAACCAAGCGGTTGTTTTGCATCATCTGGGTGACAAATTCCTTAGTAGTGAAAGGTGGGGTATAACCCTTCTCATCGCTCTCATCAGGGTTAAAGTTCTCTCCACCTAAATTGTTGTAGATGATATTATGATCAATTATCAGTTCACCGTTTTGAGCCCTGGCAAAGGTAGCTTCATTGTCAATGTCTACAGCGGCCTCTAAAAAGCCATAGATAATGGAATTTTGAAGGTTAAGTCGTGTTCCACGGCGAGGGAGTACCCCTTCGCCTTCTTCCTCAGGGATCTGATTATTGCCGATAAGGGTCATATTGTAAAGATCCGCCTTGGATATAGGCTGGGCATCATTGTCGGCCTTAAGATTATCAGCCTCAATGCCCCGCCGGCCCGCATCATTGGCTAAAAGGCCTACTATAAACTGGCCTTTGCCCTGATACCCATTTGTCCAGTCATACTGGTCATCAGTGCAATAAGTGACCAGGATGTTTCTGACATTAGCGTTGCCACCAAAAAACTCTATCCCATCGTCATCGTTGTGATCTATTTGAACATACTCAATGATGGTCTCATCACCGACACCCTGTAGAGTAAGGCCATTCCACTCATTTTCCCCATCTATCCGGAAACCACCGTATTCGATACGCACATAACGTAAGATACCACTGCTGTCATGCGGATCACACCCGCCATATTCGCCCATGCCGGCCTCTCCCACTACTGTCACATCCTCTATCGGTGCAGGACAAAGGACCCCAGTTGCATTTGTTGTTCCGTAGCCATTAATAGATATCCCGCCCCAGTCGCCTCTTGCTGGGTTTTCTGAAGCACTGGTAAACACGATAGGTTCTTCAGGGGTTCCTATGGCTATAATCTTTGCCCCCCGATCGATGATTAAGGCACTCCGAGGTTGGCAATATATTTTTGTGCCAGGCTTTATGGTAAGAACACAAGGTGCTTTTACTATGGTATTAGCCTCAAGAAATACCTCACCTTCCCAGGTGGTATCTTCAGCGATAATCCCTCCTACCCTAGTCTGGGCAGGTGCCTGGACCAACCACAAAAGACATAACACAATACTAAGAACAAGCCCTTTAAAAGGATAACCTCGTAACAAACCTTTACTCACCATAACAACACCTCCTATTTAATATTTGCCTGAATAAATACCAATTTTTTGTTACAAAAGTTTGACATTCCTGTAGCTTTTTATTAACAAAGATATAGCTATTAAAAGTACCTTGATAATCCGATAGAGAAAGAGACCCCCTCCTTATAGCGCTGGTAGATTCTATCTCCTTGTGTAAATTCAACCTGCTCATTAAGCAGGTTCTTGGCTGTAAATTTTAATTCCCAGGGGCCGAAGTTCTTTTTTACTAGAAAGTCCAGCCAGTGGGTGGGTTCTTCATAAATGTCTGGAAGACCATAGGCCGCTGCGGCATAAAGGCGTTTTCCTATGTAGTTATAAAGTAGGCGAATGGTAAGGTTTCGATCAGGGTTAGTGTAGTCAAAGACAAGGTTAATAATATGATCGGATTGTCCGTGAAGAGGCCGCTTGGCAGCGGTCATAATGGGTGTTATATCAGACCCCATTTCCACCTTTGAGTAGGTATAGGTGTAATTGAAATTAGTGGTCAGATTAGTAAACAGGGGATGGATAAAGCCTAGCCCTTTTCTAATCTCAAGTTCTAGCCCTGTAGCATAACCTGACTTAGCATTAATGTAATACCTTCGCGTGCCCGCCGAGGTAGCTTCCTGAACCCTCTCAATAGGCTTAGTTATGTCTTTATAAAAAAAGCTTACTGCTTGAAGCTCGTAAACACTGGGGAACCACTCCAAACGAATGTCAAAGTTCCTAAAATTTGCCGTTTTTAGGTCCGGATTGCCCACTACTGTTTCTGTCTCTGCCACATCATAGTATTCAAATTCAGACAACTCCCGAAGCTGGGGACGGTTTACGGTCTCTGAATAGCTCCCACGCAGGTTCATTGTATCTGTTAATGAAAAAGTCACATTGATGGCCGGAAAGACATCATCATCACTGAGTTTGGCCACAACAGCTTCTTCAGGATCAAAGGGATTAAAGGTTGCCACCTCTATGTCATCTGCCTCAAATCTTATACCTCCAACAGTACGCAACTTATCAAACAGTAGGAGGTCCAACATAGCATAGGTCGCCACGTTTCGCTCCCAGGCATCATAGGCATCCGTTGACCTTGTGGTTTCTTCTAACCACCAACCGTTGCGGACCTTAAAATTCTCAGGGGCATAGAGAGACTGAGGGTCTAGACTAAGATCTACATCCAGAATTCCTGGGCCCCGTCTGATGTGAAACCGCCTGTAGGTAAAATCCCTGTCCTGATAGGTGTAAGAGAAACCCCATTTTAACTTGGTAGGTATCTTGATGAGGTTCTCAAGGTCTAGTTTCCAGTCCAGTCCTGTATCCCAGCGGTATTCACCAAGGTCAGCAAAATATCTGGTACCACTTCGGGGAGAATCCATCCAGAGGGTTGGCTCGCCAGCCTCCCTATCATAGAAGTACTGAACTTCTCGTTGGTCAGGTTCTTCTAGCCCTGTCTTTGAGTAGCTAACTCGCCAGTTAATGTCACTTTTGCCAAAGGATATGTGGTGGTTTCCCAAAAGCTGCCCCTGGTAAATATACTCCTCGCACCACTTAAGACGTCTATCCCAGATATCCTGACCCCAAGTCTCATGGTATCCGAAGTACTCCCGAACCTGATCATTGGACTTACGCTGGTAGAAGTTTTTAAAAGAGAATTTGTGCTGGGGAGACAGCTCAAAGCCTACATTCAAAATTCCTCCCCAATCAACCTTCTTCTCATATGTATTAAAGGTGAAGTCTGCAAGGATCTTTTGGCGACCCTGATAACCCATACTGTACCATTTGCGCTCTTCATCTTCTATGGTCTGGAATTTGCGACCGTAATGAAGGTTGAGGAAATAGCCAAACTTTTTAACCTTGTTTCCAATTTCAAAACCAAATCCCTGGGAAGGATAGGCAGTAATTTCGCTGGGATTCCAAATATTTTCAAATGCCCTGCCAAACTTTACTATCTCTTCTGGGCTGAAGCCCTCACCGGTAATATCAAGTGGCTTTATGAATTCTGATGGTATTTCATCGGGAATATCTCTGGTTCCGTCATCAAATCCCAACCAGTCCCAGTTTCCACCGTTATATTGCTTAAAGGCCTTAAATGTGGTTCGACTGTTATAGCCTGTGGAAAGGGAGAACTTCATTTTAAAGGTGTCAGGATAGTCCTTGGTTTCAATCTGGACAAGACCGCCGGAGAACTCAGCGGGGAGGTCAGGAGTATAGGATTTGGCTACATTGATAGATTCTACAATAGTTGCAGGAAAAAGGTCTAAGGGTACTATTTTCTTTTCAGGCTCTGGAGAAGCAAGGCAGGTCTTATCAAGAGTTGTCTTTGAATAGCGGTCACCAAGGCCTCTTACAAAGACATATTTTTTCTTAACCACAGATATACCGGTCACCCTTCTAACTACTTCGGCCACATCTGCATCAGGTTGTTTTTTTATAACTTCGCTGCTAACACGATCAGTAATGGCAGGTGCCTTTTTACGGAGAATAAGCTGGGTGGCCTCAGTGGCCCTTTCAGGTTCAGCCACTACCTCTACCACTTCTATCTTTTCCTCTTTTCTTGGTTCAAGGGAGATATCTAACCTTGTTACTTTGCCAGGCCTAACTACTACATTTTTGATTCTCTGTCCTTGATAAAGGGGATAAAAGACTCTAATTTCATATTTACCCTCAGGCAACTCCAGGCGAAACTTTCCATCTAGGTCTGTAAAGACCTTTTTGCCTGTTTCTACCACCTCTACCCCGGCTTCGATAAGGGTTTCACCTGTATTTTTGTCCAAGACTACCCCACTTATAATACCGCTCTTTTCTTCCTTTGCCTGCCCGCCATCGCTACCTGCCCGCCAATGCCTGTTTGCCTCGTTCTCCTGCACGACGATGGGCCTGCCTGCCATCGCTTTGCTCAGGCAGGCAGGCAGGCGCTCAGGCGTTAGCAGGCGGGGCTGACTAAAGGCAAATGAAGGCATAAACAAGAGAAACATCAACAGCCAAAGTAGCTTTTTCACTGGAGCCTCTTGAGAATTTTAATTTTTGGCCAAAGGTTTTGTTAATACAGCAATAGTCACAGCCCCGCCTTCTCTAGCTCTATCCATTACCTCCACCGCGAAACCGTAATTGGCATGGTCTTCTATATCTACAAAAAGCACATGGTCATCTCGGGCCGCAAACACCCTTTTTAGGCGTTGGGGAAGTTCCTCTAATGAAACCTTTACATTTCCATTTATTAAAAGTTTGTTTTTAGGTAATATACAAAGCACTAAGGGTTCTTCGGTGTTTGTTTTGGATTCTTGCTTCACTTCTTTTTTCTCTTGTTCCGGAATATGAACCCAAAACTGCCTTACCAATAAAGGAGTAATTACCATAAAGATGATTAAAAGCACTAACACTACATCTACTAAAGGAGTGACGTTTATTTCTGGCCTCACTCCCTTATTTTTATTTCCTGAATATAAATCCACTCCCATTTTAGCCCTGTTCCTTATGCTTATGTTTATGACCTACCACCAATCCCGTGCCTTTGAATCCCAGTAATTTAGCCTTTTGTAGCACAGGGCGTATCTTTCCAAATTCTAAAGATGCATCGGCCTTTAAAGTCAGACGTCTGTTTGGGGTTTCTTGCCGAACCTGTCTTAATTTATCCTCTAAGGCTTCAAGTGTTGGATAAATTTGCTCTTTTATATAGTAATACCCATCAGCAGTGATAATTACACAAACAGGTTCATAACTCATTTTGGCCTTGGGATCAGGATGAAATACTGCAGGTAGCTTTACCTGAAATTTTTCTAGCATCTTTGGGGTAAGCACCATAAAGATGATTAAAAGCACTAGCACTACATCTACAAGCGGTGTTACATTAATGTAAGGACTAAGGGACCTCCTTTGCACTTTTATCCTCCATTTTATCCACAATCTCCTGGGCTATATTCTTTAAAAATATTTCTTCCTTTTCTATTTTTCCTGAAAGATAATGAAAGGCAATGACTGCTGGAATGGCGACAAATAATCCTAGGGCAGTTTCTACCAGGGCCTCGGCAATACCGGCTGAAACAGCTGCCAGTCCACCAGAACCTGTTTTAGCTATGCCTTCAAAGGCAGAAATAATCCCAATTACTGTCCCTAATAGACCCACAAAGGGGGCTACAGAACCTACCGTAGAAAGAATGCCAAATCCCTGTCGCATCTCCTGGGATAGATTTTCCACATACTGCCCCAATCTTTTAGCTACCCTTTCAGGTCTTTTATGGGCTAAATAGTGCCTTATTTCCATACTTACTAAACGGGCGGCATAACTTGCCTGAAATTTAGAAGCAAGATTGAGGGCCGCCTCAAAATTTGGATTATTGAGAATAGGTTCTAATTTTCTTATAAACTCCTTTGATTTCCTCTGGTGGCGAAATAAGACAAAACATCGGTCTATAAATACCGATAAGGACATAAGCCCCATAATAATCAAACACAAGGCCACCATCTTTGCCAGGGGGCTCATGGTATGCCAGATATGGGCCCAATTTAGCTCCATCACTATCTCCTCATGTCTTTATTTTGAAAGGAATCTTTATAATCCGATACACACAAATGGGTTTACCTTGATAAATGGCAGGACGATATCGCCAACGTTTCACTGCTGCAATGGCAGCTGCAGCAAAAGGCTCCTTGCCTCTTAAAACTTCCGCTTTAGTTACCTGTCCTTTTTCATCAATGATTACCTTGAGGATAACTAGCCCATTAAGCCCTTTAATCTTTGCTTCTAAAGGGTATTGGGGCAAAGGATTATCAGGATAGGGTTGGGGAGGAATGGCATTTTCTGGCAAACGAATGGGTTCCAGTTCTGTCTCTGCCCCAGCTACTCCACCTTCCAGCCCAAGAGGATCTGCCTTTGAAGGGCTATAATTCCCATATACCGCTACACCTTTGTCTTGGCTTGGATCCGCTTCCTTCGGAGGTATCTTAGGAACCTCGGTAGGGGCTACCAATTTTTTAGTTATAGGTTTATCTATTTTTTTTACTTTTAAGTGTTTGGGAATAAAAGGAGTGCCTACCTTTGCCCTTTGAATGGAGTGTTTCTTTACTATGGAAACGGATTTTTTCTCTATTTTCGGTTTGATTATAACAGGTTTTGGCTTTTTAACAATTTTTTCTACAAATTTTACATCCACTTTAGTTTGACTAAACGGATTAATACTCACTGGGGTTGGAGAGTTGATACTCAAAATGAATACACCCAATGCCAAATAAAACATGCCAGACAAAAATACGGAAATAATCCGTCTTTTAAAAGAAACAGTCCCTTCTTTTATTATCCCTATCTCCCCTAACATAACCCCTCCTTGATCGTAAATTTAAAAGAGATTTAGACCAGTTTTGTTACAAAATGATGTCAAAATAATTAATTTTTGGCAAAAATTCTCGAAATGGAGGTTTATACCTTGACGGGAAGGGTTTGTGTGTTAAATTTTTTAACAATGGCTACTATTTTAGTTATTGAGGACGATAAAGATATCGCCAATTTGATCGCCTATCACCTGGAAAAGGAAAAATATAAGGTAGTCATCACTCATGATGGAGAAACAGGACTTTCCTTGATTCAAAAAGCTCATCCCAGCCTTATTCTTTTAGACCTCATGTTGCCTGAATTAGATGGATTAGAAGTTTGTCGAATGGTAAAAACAAATCCTAGCACCCAAAATATTCCTATTATCATGGTTACAGCCAAGGGTGAGGAAATAGATAAGATAACTGGCTTTGAGCTAGGAGCAGATGATTATATTGTAAAGCCGTTTAGCCCAAAGGAGTTAGTTTTGAGGATAAAGGCCGTGTTAAGAAGGATGTCTTCCTCACCAGAAAAGCACTTCTTAGAGGCAGATGGATTGGTAGTAGATGTGGATTCTTATAAAGTAACGATAGACGGTCAGCCAGCGCATTTAACCGCCACTGAGTTTAATTTACTGGTAGCCTTAATGGAAAAAAGAGGAAGGGTATTGGGTAGGGAAATCCTTTTACAAAAGGCATGGGATTATTCTTTTGAGGGCTATGCTAGAACCGTGGATGTTCACATTAAACGCCTTAGGCAGAAGTTAAGAAATAAGGCTTACTTAATAGAAACCGTGAGAGGAGTGGGTTACCGTTTTAAAGAATAGACGATGATACGCTCTTTATATATGTCAAATAGGGTATCTTGCCTGCTAAGTAGTGCTTCTACATTTTATATTTCAGTTCCCTCAATTTAGGATAATTTCAGACAAAAAACCAGGAAAGTTGGGATAGGCGAGTTAGGACATAACCCTGGGGAAGCAACTTATCTCTCCCATCTCCAATTCCAGGCATTGTCAGTAATGACTTGTTAAGCGCAATGGCTCAATGCAGAATGCAAATTGAAAAATGCAAAATCACCTTCTGTTAAATTGGAACGTTAGCACGTTTACACGTTAGAACGTTGAGACGTGCTTAGTCCTTAGTCTCTAGTCCTTAGTCCCTAGTCCTTAGTCCCTAGTCCTTAGTCTCTAGTCCTTAGTCTCTAGTCAATTCTAGTCTTCTTTTTGATTGAGGCATTACAAAGTTTGCAAGTTAGAAAGTTATAAGCTGTTTTTCAAAGACTTAAGGTATTTAATAAAGCCGTTAGCACGTTTACACGTTAACACGTTGACACGTTTACATGTTAGAATTAGGAACTGGGAATTGGGAATTTCTATTTTCTATTTTCTGTTTCCTATTTTCTGTTTCCCGTTTCCCTTTCCTTCTTTATGCACGTTTACAAAGTTGTAAGTTAGAAAGTTTGCAAGTTGGAAATGGGAACTGGGAATTTCTGTTTTCCGTTTTCTATTTTCTTACCTGTATTTTGTAGGTTTGCCCCCAATTCCACTACGAAAGGAGGGGGAAAATGACTTTGCAATTTGCACTTTGTAATCTTCTAGCGGATTTAAGGAGGTTTTTCTCTTGCTTTCATTTTTTTTCAGTGTTAAAAAATAAATATGCGGCCTTTATTACAAATTGCTTTAGACTTAACTGACAAAAAAAGGGCACTAGAAATAGCAAATTTAATAGCCCCTTTGGTAGATATTTTGGAAGTAGGCACACCTCTTTTAAAGGCAGTAGGAGTAGAAATTATTACTAGTTTAAAACAACTTTATCCCAATAAACTCATTCTGGCAGATACCAAGACTATGGATGTGGGAAAAGTAGAGGCAGAGTTGGTTTTTAATGCTAGGGCAGATATGATGACCGTATGTGCGGCTGCTCCCTTAGAGACTATTAAGGCTGCTGTTACTAAAACCCAGACCTTAAATAAAAAAATTGTGGTGGACTTTATTGGGGTAGAGAATAAATTAGAAAGGGGGAGAGAGATTGTTTCTTTAAAACCTGATTATTTCAATCTCCACACAGCTATTGATGTTCAACAGGTAAAAGGTAAGTCATTTGAGGACCTAGATTTATTTAGAAAACACTTCAATATTCCTCTCTGTGTAGCAGGTGGTATCATCCCAGAGGATATTCCTAAATTTATGCCTTACAAACCGGCTATTATTATTGTGGGAGGGTTTGTCACCAAGGCTAAAGACCCCAAAAGTGCGGTTATTGCCTTAAAAAAGGAGATAGAACGTGCATTATAAAGAAATTTTAAAAAGGATTAAAGAAATTACTGACCGTATTAGTGAAAAAGAAAGTGTAGAATTTATAAATCTCATTAAAACCTCTCCCCGTGTCTATGTGGTGGGAGCAGGCCGTTCAGGATTGGTGGCTAAGGCATTTGCTATGCGTCTGGTCCATTTGGGCATAAAGGTTTTTGTGGTAGGCGAAACAGTTACCCCTGCCTTGCGGGAGGGCGATATTTTGTTGGCTGTCTCGGGTTCAGGGAGAACCGCTGTGGTAGTAGAAGCAGCTAAGGCAGCTAAGGCAGCTAGAGGTAAAGTGGCCGCTGTTACTAGTGATGCTCAATCTCCTCTGGCTAAATTAGCTGATTTTATAGTAATCATTCCTTCCAGAATTCGCCCCAAGGAACATGTGCATTATGAGGTAGGTGAATTATTGGGCTCATCCCTTACTCCATTGGGAACCCTATTTGAAGTTTCTACTCTTATCTTTTTTGAATCATGTGTAGCTGAGCTGATGAGACAATTAGGAGTGAAAGAAGAAGAAATGAAAAAAATACATGCCAATATATAAAAATGGAAAGGATTAAAGATTTATCTAAACAATGGCAACAAATGGGAATGGCTTGCCAGAGACTTTCTGCTAATTTAAAAAATTATTTAAAGACCATAGAAAAACAAGCCAATCCATTTGTATTGGAGGGTATAATAAAGGAAGCACAAAAGGAATATCATAAAATAAAAAAAATAAATGAAACCTTAGAATTATCTCAGAACTTCTTCCAACAGGCCAAAGGGGAAATAAACAGACAAATAGAAGCCTATAGAACAAGACTTGGAAGTATATTAGCTACACAATTACCAGACATAAAAATAGAAGGCCAATTGCCTAAATTAAAGGTAGGTTTACTTACCTTGGAATTTATCTTCGGAAAAAACGAAGTCAAGGTTTGGTATGGTCCTCAATATGAAATGTTGACCAAAGTAAATTTGACCAAGGTAGATTTAGCTACCGTGGTTAAGGATATTTATGCTCGATTAGAAAAAAATGGTCAAAAAGGTGAAGCCTTAGGAGCATTACTCTGGGAAGCCTATAAAAAAAGTTTGCTCCAGACAGGGAAAAGCATGGGAATGCCTGTCTCCTTTAGAACCCTTTTTCCTTATTTAGTGTGGCTCCAACAAAAGAAAGATTTTTGGCTCCATCCCCGACGTGTTACTTTTAAAGAATACTCTCGGGTACAATTAAGTTTTGACTTATTTCGCACCCCTCAACGTCATTATCAGGGCCATGAGTTTCGTTTAATGGTGGCCAGTAGGGAGCAGACAAAAAATAAGGCCGATTTTCTCTGGGTGCCTTCCAACTGGCAAGGGGAGGGATATTGTTTTACCGCCATTTATTTCAAGAATAAAATCTAATGCAAATTTTAGTCTTTGGTTTGGGTGCTCTAGGACATGTCTTTGCCACTCTGCTTCAAAAAGCAGGACATCAGGTTGTGGGTATTGGACGTCCGTCTGTAACTAAGGCCATCAAGGAAAAAGGCATCCAAGTTAAAGGTATTTGGGGAGAACATAAAGCTAATTTAAAGGGAGTGTATACTTCTGTATCAGAACTTCCTTCCCAAAATTTTGACCTTATGATGCTTACAGTTAAATCTTATGATATAAAGACAGCAGTAGAAAGCTTAAAACCATTGGTAGCACCAAATACCTTGGTAATGTGTGTGCAAAATGGCTATGGAAATTATGAGATAGCCAGTGAGGTGCTTGGCGACAACCATGTAGTTTTAGCCAGGGTAATCTTTGGAGCAGAATTATTGGCACCTGGTAAAGTGAAGGTAACAGTGTGTGCAGATGATGTGATTATTGGTTCACCCAAACAGGCTATTTCTTCTCACCGGTTGGAAAATTTAGCTACTCTTTTTAATCAAGCCCGAATTCCTACTCGTTTTTCTCCTGATATTTTATCCTATGTGTGGGATAAGATTCTTTATAACTGTGCCCTAAATCCTTTAGGGGCAATTTTAGAAGTAAATTATGGGGTGTTGGGAGAAAAAAATGAATTAAGAACAATAATGAATGAAATTATTAAAGAAATATTTATAATAGCCAAGGCTTATGATATTCCCTTATTTTGGTCATCAGTGGAGTCCTACTTGGAACACTTTTATACCAAACTTCTTCCACCTACTGCTGCGCATTATCCTTCTATGCTTCAGGATATCCAAAAAGGGAAAAGGACAGAGATAGATGCCTTAAACGGGGCTATTGTGCGTTTAGGTAAAAATGCAGGGATAAAAACACCCATTAATTCTATTATTACATATCTCATTAAAGGAAAGGAGCAAATATGCAGCCAAAGAAAAAAGAGATAGTTTTATCGCGGAAACAAATTGAGCAAAAAGTGAAAGAAATAGCTACTCAAATTACTAGAGATTATGCTGGAAAGACACCTATTTTAATCGGAATATTGAAAGGGGCATTTATTTTTTTGGCTGATTTAACAAGAAATATTGAGTTACCACTTAAAGTAGATTTTGTGCGTTTAGCTAGCTATGGAGAAAAGGACTATAGCACTGGCCAAATAAAATTGATAAAAGATATAGAGTTCTCCATTAAAGGACAGGATGTCATTGTAGTTGAAGACATTGTAGATAGTGGTTATACTTTGGCTTTTTTATTAAAACATTTGGCCAAAATGAAACCTGCTTCTTTAAAGGTTTGTGCCCTGATAGACAAGCCAGAACGGAGAGAAGTGGAGGTAAAACTGGATTATGTTGGTTTTCAGGTAAGTGGCTTTTTGGTAGGTTATGGGTTAGATTATAGTGAGCAATATCGTTGTTTGCCTGATGTATACCGCCTTATTTTTTAATTAGGGATTTATCTTAATACCCAAAGCAGGTTCTAACACCTCATCCATGTTTTTTACTAAAAAGAAGTTTAGTTGTTTTTTAGCCGATTTGGGCACTTCTATTAAATCTTTGCTATTCTTCTCGGGGATAATTATATTTTTTACCTTGGCCCTAACTGCCGCTAGGACCTTTTCTTTAATTCCACCCACAGGTAAAATCCTTCCTCTTAGGGTGATTTCTCCTGTCATGGCAGTTTCTTTATTTACTGGTTTATTAATTAAGGCTGAAATTAAGGCTATGGCCATAGTAATACCAGCCGAGGGTCCGTCTTTTGGAACCCCTCCTTCTGGGACATGAATGTGGACATCAATATGCTCATAAAAGTTATCTCTTAAACCCAAACTTTCTGCCCGAGAACGGACATAACTAAGGGCAGCTTTAGCTGATTCCTGCATGACCTCTCCCATTTGGCCAGTAAGCATGAGTTTGCCTTTTCCTCTCAAAACTGTTGCCTCTACCCTTAGGATTTCCCCTCCATAAGATGTCCAGGCCAAACCAGTGGCCACCCCAACTTCATTTTCTTCTATTTCTCTCTCAGGGAGATACTTGGGGGGGCCGAGATAAGCATCCAAGTTATTGGGGGTGATTTTAAAAGTCTCATTTTTTCCTTCTGCCAATTTTCGGGCTATTTTGCGACAAATACTTCCCATTTCTCTCTCTAGGTTCCTCACTCCTGCTTCCTGTGTGTAATAACTTATAATTTTTGATATGGTTTCAGGAAATATTTGAACATTCACTTCTGTCAAACCATGTTGTTTGATTTGGCGGGGCCATAAGTATTTGAGAGCAATTTGAAGTTTTTCTTCTTGGGTATAACCAGGAATTTCTATAATCTCCATGCGGTCTTTTAAGGCTGAAGGAATAGGGTCAATAAGGTTAGCGGTAGTGATGAACATCACTTTAGATAAATCAAAGGGAAGGTTTAAATAATGGTCGCTAAAGTTTACATTTTGTTCGGGGTCTAATACTTCTAAAAGAGCCGAAGCAGGGTCACCTCTAAAATCTGTGCCGATTTTATCTATTTCATCTAGCATAAATACAGGATTATTTGAACCTATTTGTTTTAATCCCTGAATAATTCTACCTGGTAATGCACCAATATAAGTGCGGCGGTGCCCTCGGATTTCAGCCTCATCTCTTATTCCGCCCAAAGAAATACGCATAAATTTTCTTCCTAATGCCCGGGCAATAGATTTTCCCAATGATGTTTTTCCTACCCCAGGAGGGCCTACAAAGCATAAAATTGCTCCTTTTGCTTGAGGATTCAATTTTTTTACACTCAAATATTCCAAAATCCGCTCTTTGACCTTTTCTAGATTATAATGGTCTTCATCCAAAATCTTTTTTGCCTGCTTTATGTCTAACTTATCTTTAGTGCTTCTTTGCCAGGGAAGTTCCACTAACCAGTCTAAATAAGTGCGAATTACATGGGCATCACCGGAATCAGGATGCATCATGCTCAAACGTTCTAATTGTTTTAATGCTTCTTTTTTGGCAACTTTGGGCATTCTAGCCCTTTCAATTTTTTCTCTAAGTTCTTCTATTTCCTCATCAATTTCATCAAATTCTCCTAATTCCTTTTTAATAACCTTAAGTTGCTCACGGAGAATATATTCTCGCTGAATTTTACCCATTTCTTCTCTAGCCTGGGAGCGAATTTTGGCTTGAACGCTAGAGACTTGAAATTCCTTTTCAAGCAACTCATGGATTTTTTTAAGCCGTTTTATGGGATTTAAAGTTTCCAATGCTTGCTGGGCATCACTTAGTTTGAAACGCAAATTGGAACTAATAATATCTGCCAATTGGCCTGGTTCGTCTATGCTATTAAGGATAGCCATAATATCTTCATAGTCTAATCCTTTAAGGGATAGAATTTTTTCACTTTGTTCGCGGACATTCCGCATGAGGGCTTCTGTTTCCACTGTAATTTCTGAAACTTGTTTATCTTCTAAGGGAATGATTTTTGCCATAAGAAATGGAGAAATCTGTATATATTCTTTAATGGCCACCTTAGTAAGACCTTGAATTAATAATTTTAACTTACCATCTGGTAAACTAAGTTGACGCATAATTAAGGCTATTGTGCCCACATTAAACAGATCTTCGGGATGAGGTGTTTCTATAGCAGGGTCTTTTTGCGTCACAAAAAGGATGAGTTTGTCTTTATTGAGACTTTCCTTCACTGCCTTTAAAGACATAGGACGTCCAACAAATATGGGAAGAAGCATAGAGGGAAATACCACTATATCCTTCATGGGAACTATGGGTGCGGTTTCAGAAATAATGATTTCTTTTTCTTCAAAAATTTCTTGCATTTTTATTATTGCCAAACAAAATAAGAATATATATTTATACCATAATGTGTTCAAAAAAAGAAGAGTGTCGCAAAAATTGTCTTGCTCGGCGGGCAAGGCTTTCTCCTTTTCAAAGGAAGAAAAAGAGTGAGGAAATTTGCCAAAAAATTCTAAATTTACCTTATTGGCAAAGGGCAAAGAGAGTTATGCTTTATGTAACCTATAGAAATGAAGTAGATACCATCCTTTTGATTCAGGAGGCTTTAAAAACAGGTAAAATACTCATCTTACCTAAAGTAGAAAAAAAAGAGATTGTTCCTTATAGGATAAATTCATTTCCTGAAGATGTAGCCCCTGGATATAAATCTATCCTTGAACCTATTGCCTATCGCTCTCAACCTTGGACTGGGGATATGGATATCATTATTATTCCGGGATGTGCCTTTGATTTCCAAGGGAATCGTTTGGGGTATGGATTGGGTTGTTATGACCGTTTCTTAAAAAAGATAAATCCATCAGTTTTAAAAATAGGGCTTACCTATGAAGTTTGCCTGGTTTCCTGTTTACCTGTAGAGGCATATGATGAGACAGTAGATATAATTGTAACTGAAAAGCAGGTCATAAAAATAAAAAAGCATTTAAGCTGAAACAACCAACGCCACTTATTGAACGCCAAAAATCCTTAATTCATCCCTGCCTGTCGGCAGACAGGGCAGGCAGGGATGTTTTTAAAGATTAACTTCTAAATTTTGGGGAATGTTCAAAAACTTTACGTATTGCATCAACAATGATACATGGTAGAATAAATCAGGGGAACAATTGATGGGCATAAAAACCTATATCAGTTTAGTAGTGAGTTTAGTGGTCTTTTTCTCACCAGTTTACCTTAAGGCATTGCAGTTTTTTAAAATCACTGCTCAACATAGAGAAAGCATCCAACTGGTTATCTATAATCAAAACTTTGCTTTGGTAAGAGAAATAAGAAGGATTAACCTACCTTTTGGTGAATATTATTTACAAGTAGAAAACATTCCAGAAAAAATTGAGCCAGAAAGTGTGGTTTTATACACTCCTGAGAATTTTAAATTATTGTCTCAGGATTATCGTTATGACCTCATCACTTCCAAAACGCTATTGGATAAATATGTAGGCAAAGATGTAAAAGTTTATTTTGAGAACCCTTACACAGGAAAGAAAGAATTAACTGATGGCATACTTTTAAGCAATCAAGATAAACCTATTTGCTCTATAAAAGGCGAGGTGTTTATTCCCTGTCCAGGAAAGATTATTTTGCCCCAGTTACCTTCAGGTTTATTTTCTTTACCTACTTTGGTATGGCATGTAGAAAATAGCTCAGGAGGTGAACAACTAATCCAATTCTCCTATCTGACCCAAGATATAAATTGGCAGGCTGATTATGTGTTAGTATTGACTGAAGAAAAAAAAGCAGACTTAACAGGCTGGGCTACTATAATGAATCAGAGTGGAGCGAGTTATCCTGCTGCTCAAGTAGCCTTAGTGGCAGGACAAGTGCATAAAACAAAATCTCCTCCTGTGATTTTATACCAAGCAAAGGCACAAAGAGAAGATATCTCTCATCAACCACAAGAACAAGCCTTTTTTGAATATCGGCTTTATACCCTTTCTCAAACCCTGAATTTAGAAAATAACCAAAAAAAACAAGTGCGATTTTTAAAAAAAACAGATGTTTCCATTAACGAACAGTTTATATACCGAGGACAAAACTATTATTATCGCACATATTATGATACACCCATTTCAAAAGACAAAATTTGGGTCTACTTAGAAACAGTGAATGATGCAAAAAATAATTTGGCTATCCCCTTACCTCCTGGAAAAGTAAGAGTTTACCAAAAAGACTCATTAGGAAATATGGTGTTTATTGGTGAGGACAAAATTCCTCCTACTCCTATTAATAAAAAGATAAAACTCAATATAGGTATGGCCTTTGATATTGAAGTCTCTCGGCATCAAACTGTATATAGACGTCTTTCTGGTTCTCTTTATGAAATTGGCTGGGAGATTTCCTTCAAGAATAATAAAGAAAGATTTGTAAAAATAAATGTTTTTGAAGATGTGCCTGGGGATTGGGAAGTAGTGAATGCATCTGCCCCTTACCAAAAAACCAGTGCTCATGAGTTGAAATTTATCATTTTAGTTCCGGCCCAAGGTGAAACCAAACTTCATTATCTGGTTAGGGTAAAGGATTAAATGCGACTGCTTTTTACTAATGATGATGGAATCTTTGCCCCTGGTCTTTATGCTCTTTATAAGGTATTTAAAAAAACACACAAAGTTTATGTAGTTGCTCCTGAAAGCGAACAGAGTGCTGTAGGGCACGCCATTACTTTGAGTAATCCATTAAGGGTAAAACAGGTTTACAGAAATGGCACGTTTTATGGTCATGCGGTAAATGGAACTCCAGCAGATGCAGTTAAGATAGGAGTTAATGAATTACTAGATTCGCCACCAGAAATGGTAATCTCTGGTATAAATCTAGGACCAAATGTAGGTATAAATGTGCTTTATTCAGGTACTGTTTCTGCAGCTACAGAGGCAGCTATCTTAAACATCCCTTCTATCGCTGTTTCTCTAGATACTTATGAAAAAACCGATTTCACATCAGCAGCCATTATTACCAAAAAGCTAGTCAAAAAGTTATTAAAGATGAAATGGCCCAAAGGGATATCTTTAAATATCAATATCCCTGCCCTTCCTTTAGAAAAAATAAAAGGGATAGCCTTTACCCGTCAGGCTACTATACCTATAAATGATCGTTTTGAAAAAAGGACAGACCCCAGACATCGCGTGTATTACTGGGAAGCAGGAAATGGTTTCTTATATTCACCAGAACCAGGTACAGATGTTTATGCCTTAAGGCAGGGTATGGTGTCTATCACTCCCATCCACCACGATTTAACCCATTATGTTACTTTAGAAGCCTTTATCCATAATCCACCTTTTAATTCAGTTTAATTTACCTCAAAAATAGCCAGAGTATGAGTAAAATGGCTATTTTTAATTAAAGGTGTGGAGAAGGAAAAGACAATGGGTTTAAAAATAAACCCTAAGTTTTTACAAATTTCTATATCAGGGGAAAGTAAATCCGGATTTTTTTTAAAGCTCCCAAAACTATAAACCATTAATTTTCCACCTGAGGCTAATTTCTCTTTAGCTAATTTATAAAGATTTTCCAAATATGGTTTAATTTCAGGCTCCTTTTCAGGAGTTAACGTTTGTTTGATATATTCAGGAATGTTTGAAAGATAAATTATATCAAAAATCTCTGGGATTTTTTCTAAAGCTAATTCTATGGGTAAATTTATAATAGGGTAAAATTTTAAGTATTGTTTGGCCTGATAAAAACCCTCTTTTTTTGAAAAATGGGGAATAAGAGGGGCAAAAATTGCTTCTTGCCAACTAGGATTGGGAAATGGTGTAGAACCTATCTGGGTTTCAAGCCAGTCTTTAGCTTCATCAGAAAGAAGATGACGCAATTTAAGATATAATTTCTTTTTTTCTATAGGGTTTGCTAAAGGAAAGATGTTGTTTCTATAATTGGGGGCAAATAGGAGTAAAAACTCTGTAAAAGATAGAATTTTAAGGCTAGCTCTTTTGAGTTCATTGACAAAACAAGCCTTCTTTGCAATATCCACGGCTACAATATTTTTAACTCCCAATGGCCAAAGGGTAATGATATTATCCCCAGAATTAGCAATAATGAGGACAGATTTCCCCTTCCAATCTAAGCCTGACCAAACCAAAAAGGGGAAATCCGTGGCCAGGATATAAGGGGAAGCATCTATATCAAAACCACTTTTGCTTTGAAACGAATTTCGTGAAACTCTTGTTTTATCTTCCATTTCTGGTAAAAATTCCTTTTAAGATATGCATTATTTAACCACCTTAAAAGAATTATTTCAACAGAGTGTTGAAAAATATCCTCAAGCTACTTTTTTAGAAATATGGGATGGAGAAAAATACTTAAGTTTTACTTACCAGGAAATTTTTGTTTTAATCAAAAAGCTGGTAGCAGGTTTGGCTAACCAAGGTCTAAAATCAGGAGAAAAAATTGCTTTATTAGGTGAGAATTCTCCTGGTTGGGTAGTATGTTATTTGGCTATTGTTTGTGGAGGATGGATAGTAGTTCCTTTAGATAAAGAATTAAAACCAAAAGAGATAGCTAAACTCATAAAGTTCTCTGATGTAAAAATTATTTTTGTTTCTCAAGCACTATATTTAAAATTAGAGAGAATAAAACGAAATAATTACCAAATTTATATTTTTAACCCCTTTTTAAAAGGAGATGACGACCTCTCCCAATTAATGGTTGAAGAACCCCCAAACCTTTATATTGAACGAGTGGTAAAAAAGGACGATTTGGCCTCTATTGTTTTTACTTCTGGCACCACAGGAGCAGCCAAGGGAGTGATGCTAACTCATTATAATTTTGTTAGTGATATTTTGGCCTCTATGGAGCGGATTCGTCTTTTACATAAAGACAGGTTATTACTAATACTTCCTTTACATCACACCTTTTCCCTTACTGCTGGGTTATTCTGCCCTATGTGTAAAGGGGCAAGTATAGTAATAGAAAATAACAAGAACAGGGTGTTAAAGGTCTTTCAAGAAAAACATCCATCAATCTTTATTGCTGTCCCCAGGGTCTTTGAACTTTTATATAACCGTATTGAAGCCGAAGTTAAAAAACAGGGTAACTGGGAACAATGGACAAAGGGGATTTCTTTAGTGAGAAAAATAAAGAAATATACTGGTATTAATATAGGAAAACTGGTTTTTTCTAAACTACATAAACAACTTGGAGGTAGAATAAGGTTGTTTGTTAGTGGAGGTGCTGCTTTACCACCGGCAATTGCTTATAAATATTTCAATCTTGGTTTGCCTCTCTTACAGGGATGGGGTATGACAGAGCTTTCACCTGTAGGGACTATACTTTCCTATCATAAACTACGTTTTTATTTCACTCATTATTATGAAAAGAGAGTAGCCTCCATTGGCCCTCCTTTAGATGGCCTTACCATTGAACTAATTGATGTGCCAGAGAGAGGACTTTATGCCAATTTAGGAGAAAAAGAAGGGGAGTTAGTAGTAACAGGTCCTATGCTTACTCCGGGGTATTATAAGGATGAAGATGCTAATAAAACGGTATTTTTTTCTTTAAATGGCCAAAGGTGGTTTAAAACCGGTGATGTGGGTAAGAAAGATAGTGAAGGAAACTTTTATATTACCGGTCGCAGTAAATATGTAATTGTCACTTCAGAAGGAAAGAATGTCCATCCAGAAGAAGTAGAAGAGGCTCTTGAACAAAGTCCTTTTATCCAGGAATCACTAGTGCTAGGACATAAAGAACATAAAAAAGAACTAGTTGTGGCTTTGATTGTGCCTCATGCCCAGTATTTAAAACAATATCTAGAACAAAAAAATCTGTCTTTTACTTGGGAAAATATCTATGAGATTATTTATAAAGAAATTAAACAAAATGTCCAACAAATTGCCAGTTATAAATGGCCTTGTGATTTTGCTATCACTGAATATGATGAAAACACAGGGGAGTTTAAGGCGTTTGAAAAAACTACCACCTTGAAGATTAAACGCGACCTGTATAAATTTTCTTCTTTCTATAGCTATCGGAGTTTGAAAAAAGGTGGATGGAGAAAGATTTTCTTTAAAAAATTGTAATTTACCTCATTTCTACTTCGTAAGTGGAATTTAGGAATGAGAATAGAAATAAATCTTAGTGCAGAAACCCCTTTAATACTCCCAAAATCTCACAATCATCTCTTACAAGGATTCATTTATTCTCTACTTGACCCTTTATTAAGAAAGAGACTTCATAAAGAGGGCTATCCCTATGAAAAAAGGAGATTCAAGCTATTTACCTTTTCAAGACTTTTAGGGAAAGTAAAAATGTTTAAGGAATACTTTCAATTCAATCCTCCTCTTAAATTGATTATCTCTTCCCCGAAGGATGAAATTCTACAAAGTTTGGCTGAAGGCCTCTTGAAGTCGCCTGAAGTTATCTTAAGTAAAAACACAGTCTACATTGATTCTATAAATGTGGCCGCAAGGTCTTCTTTTAACCATAAAGTAACAATAAAAATGCTTTCTCCTATAACCATTCGCAGCACTCTTTATGGGGCAGATGGTTCTAAAAAGAGTTATTACTACTCGCCCTTTGAAAAGGAATTTTGCAGGCTTATAAAGGAAAATTTGAGAAAAAAATACAAAATAGTATTTAATAAAAATCTAGGTCATGATTTTGAATTTAGTATTAAGCCCCAAAAAGTCCCACCTTCTTGTGAGAAAATAATCATTTATAAGGGCACAGTCATAAAGGCATGGATGGGGATTTATGAAATTAAAGGGAATCCAGAAGTTATTGCCCTTTCATACGACACGGGCTTAGGAGCAAAAAACAGTCAGGGATTTGGATGTTGGGAAAAACTGTGAGTTATTAATTGTTTTACTTTAAAAAGTAAATCAAAAATGATTAAAGAGGAAGGCGAAAAAAGAAATTTTTTTAAAGCGACTATTTTTCTCTCAAGCCTGTCTGCCCCTGTCCGACGGCAGGCGGGCCTACCCGCAGGCAGGCGGGGACAGGCAGGGAGAGCCGCTGCGGAATGCAGGCGGGCCTGCCCGACGGCCGTATCTGCCGACAGGCAGGCAGGCAGGTGGGTTTTCTTTTAAAGTTATTATGGATTTTTGGCATATAAAGTGTTTTGAATAATCCAAATTGCCTTATTTTTGTGCCTTAATTTAATTTTCTTTAAGCATTTTAGTCAATTCCGTCTTTATTTGTTCCTCATCCATACGACTTGTAAGAAGCCAAAGCCTTTCTAATGGGTCAAGGACATGAATTCCCTCTTTGTCATGCTCAATTTTATCCTCTTTTTTAAGTGTTCCCAATGCCTTTTGAACCCTTGCTGCTGTCATCCCTATTTTTTTAAGAAAATCTTCTTTATAAGGCTTTTCTACCACTCCTTCCTCTGCTATTTTCCGAAATACTATCATTACATAAGGAAAAATATTTTTATTAACAGCCTCATAAAATGTAGCTTCTTCTTTTATAATTTCTGTTATTATTTCTAACCAAATTTCTTCCTCTTCTTTTTTATTTTTAGGAAGATTTTCTAAATAGCAAAACCACAATCTATTAGCTACTTTAGCAACTGCATAGGGATGACCTTGAAATAATTTCCAAGTGGTATGCAAAATCTCTTCTGAAGACACAATTGAAAGGGACTTTTTAAATTCATTTTGGACAAATTCAATATAAGATTCACGAGGAAGTTCCTTTATTTCTCTAACAGTCGCACTTTTAAAAAACGGCTCACTTTCCTTTTGAAACATAAATTTTAATATGCTTCTTCGTGAGCCTAAGTAAAACGGAACAAAATCATAATCCCTTTTTTCAAATACTGCTCTCATTACTGCTTCAATTTCTCCTTTAGGTGCAATCTTTCGCACTTGTTGTAATTCATCAAAAACCAAAAGGACAGGTTTTGATAACAACTTAGGCAATTTTAAACAAGTATTTAGTATTTCGCGCAAAATGGCTTCTTTTTTAGAAACACTACTATTAAGACCAACTCCAAAAGAAGGCAAACTAGTTAAAGGGTCAACACCAATAGTAATACTGGGCTTAATATGTTTGATAGCACTAAAAATCTTATTTTTAATAGATTGAAACTTTCTTATCTCCTGTCCAATAAAAAAGCAAAAATCTTCTATAGAATGCACATTCATAAGGTCTATTTTTAAAGTAACCCATCCCTCCTCATTTAGCTTACCCATCACCTGATTAAGAAGCGATGTTTTACCATAACGCCTTAAACTAACGAGACACACACTTTCAGAAGACTTTGCCCTATCTATTAACCATTTAATTTCAGACGCTCGGTCACAAAAGGGCTCTCCATATTTAATTTCTCTTCCCACTACAAATGGATTTCTCATATTTTATTCCTTTAGATTATCTATTATAGATAATCTAAAAATGATAATTAATCAATAGTTAAAAATCTGTTTATCCCATCTTTTAGAGAACTCCCAATGTTAATCTGCATAGCTTAACGAAGATTTATAACATTTCACAAAAAGTTTTTGATTTTTAACTAATTTTACGCTATTTATTATTTAAACTTAAGGAATATTTTAGGTAACCATAACATAACAGGAAGGAAAAATGAATAAAATTAGTGAAATTATCAGAGAGTTAAGTGATTTTGCCTGGGGCCCTTATATGATTATTTTCCTTGTGGGTATTGGCCTCTATTTAACATTTATAACAGGATTTATTCAACTTAAAGGTTTTGCTTATGCCTTTCGCATCTTATTTAAAAAAAATAAAGATAATTTTGCAGGTGAGATTACACCCTTTCAAGCACTTTGCACCGCTTTATCTGGTGCTATAGGCATTGGCAATATTGTAGGTGTTGCCACAGCCATTGCAGCAGGTGGGCCTGGTGCCATTTTTTGGATGTGGGTTACTGCTATTGTAGGTATGGCAACCAGTTATAGCGAATGTCTGTTAGCAGTAAAATACCGTGTCACTCATTCAGGCGAAGTAAGTGGGGGTCCTATGTATTATTTGGAAAGAGGGTTAGGACTTAGGTGGTTGGGAATTTGTTTTGCCATTTTTGCTTTATGTGCTTCCTTTGGTATAGGCAATATGGTGCAAGCCAATTCTGTTGCAAATGCACTTTATGATACCTTTCAAGTACCAAAGTGGCTCACAGGGGCTATACTCACCGTCTTAATTGGTTTAGTTATTATAGGCGGTATTAAACGCATTGCCAAAGTAGCTAGTTGCTTAGTGCCTTTTATGGTAGTGATTTATATGGGTGGATCATTAATTATATTGATTAAGAAATTTACTCTATTACCAGAAGCCTTCCATTCTATCTTTTATCATGCTCTTAATCCTACAGCCGCTGTGGGAGGATTTACAGGTGCTATGGTAAAGGAAACAATTCGGTTCGGGATAGCAAGGGGCCTCTTTTCTAACGAGGCAGGTTTAGGTAGTACCCCTATTGCCCATGCAGCTGCTAAGATTGATCAACCTATTAAAGAAGGTTTAGTAGCCATGTTAGGTCCTTTTATTGATACTATTGTTGTGTGTACCATGACCGCCCTCGTTATTATTGTTTCTGGGGTATGGAAAAGCGGTGAGACTGGAGTTGTTCTTTCCTCTATGGCTTATGAAAAAGGCATTTATGGAGGTAGATATATAGTTGTTGCTGGTGTAGTACTTTTTGCCTTTTCTACTATCATTTCATGGTCATATTATGGAAATAGATGTATTAAATATTTATTAGGTGAAAAAACCGTTTATACTTACAAATGGTTATATGTATTTTTAATTTTTGTTGGTGCTATTGTTCACTTAGAAATTGTTTGGAATTTTTCTGATGTGACAAATGGTCTTATGGCCATTCCTAATCTTATTGCCTTACTAGGACTTTCAAAAGTAGTAGCAAAAGAAACAAACAACTATTTTTCTTCAAAAAATTAGTCGCAATATTTACAAAAAGCCAAACACAATTTCTGGATATATTTCATAAAAAATTTTGCTGACATCATTGATTATTAAAATTTATACTCATTCTTGAATGGATAAACTTAATACTGAAATATTATGCCAAAAGGATGCGTTTTATGTAAAGGTTTTTTATATAAACTCTATTTGTTAAATAAGTTATGCTAATTCTTCAAAACCTCACGGAATTCTAAATGACCTTTGGCAACCTGCCTGCCCCTGCCCGCAGGCAGGCGGGGACAGGTAGGGAAGTTTGTTAATAAGGGATTTAGCAAGTTCCTGGGCTTCTGGGTCATGGCTTTTAAGGACCGTTAAAAGGAGTTTTTTAAGTTGGCCACGCCAGTTAAATGGAGGAATTAGACAATATTGTATATAGAGAAAATGGAAAAGGCCCGTCTAATCTAGGCTACCAAGCAGGACTTCGTCAAAGTAATTTTAACAGAGATCCAAATGATGGACATTAGAAAAAACCAAATCTTAAAATGACAAATGACAAAGCTCAAATGTCAAATCAAGCCCAAAATCCAAATGACAAAATTAGTAAATAGTGAGGGAGTAAGGAGTGAGACAAAAAACTTATTTGGCTATTTCATTCCCTCACTATTTCACTACTCACTGATTTAATGTTTTGGCATTAAGACATTTGGATTTCATTTGGCCTTTGGATTTTGAAATTTGGATTTTTTATTTTTGTTAAATTACTTATGGCCTGACTTTGACGTATCCCTAGCAGACAGGAATGATGACATAGATTCCATTTTATGCTAATTTTGGACTATGAAATGTCCTTTTTGTGGTTCGTTAGATAATCGGGTGGTTGATTCTCGTCTGAGCAAAGACAATACCGCCATTAGAAGACGGCGGGAGTGTTTGCATTGTGGGCGGCGTTTTACTACTTATGAATATGTGGAAGAAATCCAATTGATGGTGATAAAAAAAGATGGTCGTAGAGAGCCATTTAATCGACAAAAGATATTAGAAGGAATCAAAAAAGCCTGTCAAAAAAGGCCCATCAGTATTGAACAAATGGAAGAATTTGTTTCAGAATTAGAACATCAATATCAGGAAGCAGGTCTTAAGGAAATACCTACCTCAGATATTGGCGAAAAGGTAATGGCCAAGTTGCACCAATGGGATAAGGTGGCTTATGTGCGTTTTGCCTCTGTCTATCGTGATTTTAAGGATATAAACGAATTTATGCGTGAACTGGAGGAAATCCTTGCCCATAAAAAGGAAAGATAAGGTATTTTATATGCGGCGTGCCTTAAAATTGGCAAGGAGGGCATTGGGACGGACTTCTCCCAATCCTTTAGTGGGAGCAGTTATTGTTAAGAATAATCAGATTATAGGAGAGGGTTATCATCATAAAGCCGGCCTTCCTCATGCCGAAGTAGAGGCTATTAAGGCAGCCGGAACAAAAGCAAGAGGAGCAGATTTGTATGTGACTTTAGAGCCATGCAATCATTATGGCCGCACACCACCTTGCACAGAGGCCATTTTAAAGGCAGGGATTAGAAGGGTTTTTGTAGGGATGCGTGACCCCAATCCTTATGTAAAGGGTAGGGGAGTGGAATACCTTAGAAGTCAGGGTATAGAAGTAGAAACAGGTATTCTACAAAATGAATGCCGTGATTTAAATGAGGTTTATATTAAATATATTACTACTGGCTTGCCTTTTGTGAGTCTAAAACTAGCTGCCACTCTGGATGGAAAAATTACTTTGGGCTCTACTGAAGATAAGTGGATTACCAATGAGAAATCACGCCGATTTGTGCACCACTTACGAGACATTCATGATGCCATTTTAGTGGGCATTAATACTGTTATTAAAGATGATCCTTTTTTGACTACTCGTCTCCCAAGAAAAAAGGGTAAAGACCCTGTGCGGATTATTCTAGATACTCATTTACGTATTCCTTTAGAAGCAAAAGTGCTTCATTTAAACTCTTTATCTCCTACCATCATAGTGACTTCTCTTGCTGCTCCGTTTGAAAAAATAAGGGCATTACAGAAATTGGGGGCAGAAGTATTACAAATAAGTTCAGAAAATGACCGATTATCTTTGTTAGAATTACTGAAAATTTTGGGTAAGAAAAAAATTACCTCCTTGCTGGTAGAAGGTGGGGCCCAAGTAGCCACTAGTTTTTTCAATAAAGGATTAGTAAATAAAGTTTACTTCTTTTATGCCCCTAAGATAGCAGGAAAGGGTAACCTTTCCCTGGTAGGGGCGTTAAATAAAGGTATTTTTTTAAAAAATATCTCTTGGCGACGCTTTGATAACGACATTTTGGTCATTGGTTATCCTGAAAAAACCTAGTGCTTTTGGCAACATCGCTTGGGATTACTACAAGGATTAGTCTGACCACAACATTCCTCTTTCTTCTTTTCTGCCTTTTGTGGAGTAGACTTCCGTTTGTAATCAGTAGCATAAAAACCACTGCCTTTTAAAATAAAACCCAGCCCACCAGTAATAACCCGTTTCACTGGTCCACCACATTTAGGACAGGTGGTTAAAGGGGGGTCAGTAATTTTTTGTTCTTTTTCAAATAAATAAGCACAATTGTGACATTGATAGGTATAAGTGGGCATCTTTTCTTCCTCCTAAAAATTCCTTATAGCCTCATTTAATGTTTTTACCGCTAGCTCGGCACAATGCCTTTCTGCCTCAGGCAACCCACCCAGTATATTAATAATGTCTTCAGGGCTTAAATTCAAGACCTCTTCTAAAGATTTTCCTTTTGCCATGTCTGTGAGCGTTGCGTTACAAACAATGCTTCCAATGCAACCGTCAGTGAGGAATGAGATATCTTTAATGCGTTTATTTTCAATTTGTAAAAATATCTCTACTGTGTCTCCACACTTTCCCTTAACACAGGCATGAGCGTTATAAACAGGTAATTTGCCAAAATTTTTTGGATTTTCCCAGCATGCCAAAACTTTATCAGAGTAAATTTTCCTGGCAGAATCTATTACCTTTCTCTGTAAATCAGCTACTAATTTATCAAAATAATCCTCAGTCATCTTCTACCTTATTGCTCCAGATAGGGTCTTGCCCAAATTTATCCAACCACCACCATTCTGTGCCAATCATATTTTTGCGGAAGGTCTCCAGATCAAATTTATAACGATAATGACGGCAATAATTAACTATGATTTCATATGCCCTATTAATCTCAGCCATTTTTTGATGGGCATCTTTATCTGCACAACGGTCAGGATGCCACTTGCGCACCATCTGCTGATAAGCCTGCTTTATTTCCCTTTGAGTGGCTAATAAAGGCAAACCTAATATTTCCCGTGCCCAAATCAAGTCTTCATAGGAAAATGCCTTTTCAGTCTTCATATAAAAATTTATAAACCTTTTCCCACATCTGGGCAACTATTGGGGCTGTGAAGGTTTGATATTCTATGAGTGTTTTACCATTAACCAAGGCTTGGGTTACCTTGGGGTCAAAGGGAATTTTGCCCGTTAAAATAATATTATTTTTGGGACAAAATTCCTCTATTTTTTGGGTCATTGGGAGATTTAAATCAAATTTATTGATACAAGCCAGACAGGGAATTCCAAAGTGTTTAAAAGCCAATTGCCAGACTCGTTCTAAATCATGCAGACCTGAAGGAGTGGGTTCCGTAACAATCATCACTACACTTGCTCCAGTTATAGTAGCAATCACCGGACAACCAATACCCGGCGGACCGTCTACTATAATCAAATCATAACCTTTTTCTTGAGCTATAATTTTTGCCTGTTGACGCACTAAGGTAGCTAAAAGTCCTGAATTTTCTTGAGCAATATCCAACTGGGCATGAACCAGAGGGCCAAACCGGCTATCCGAGATAAACCACTTTCCACAGGTGCGTTGGGGAAAGACTATGGCCTCTTCAGGACAAAAATGGACACAGACACCACATCCCTCGCAGTCAATAGGGTCTATTTCAAATTCTTCACTAATGGCGTCAAAACGACAGAGTTCTCGGCACTCTCCGCATTGAATACATTTTTCTTTATCAATGATGGCGTAGTGACCGCCTTTAAAAGATTCTTCATGTTTTATCTTCGGAGCAAGAAGAAGGTGTAAATCAGGGGCATCTACATCTGTGTCTGCCAATACCTTATCTTTGGCTAAGGCAGCAAAGGCCGCGGTAATAGTGGTCTTCCCTGTCCCACCCTTACCACTGATAATAACCAGTTCCTTCATAACTTATATTACCTCTTTAGTGCGTCCCATAAATGATTTGCGCTTTATCTCTAATATGTGTTTCTAAAATCTGTTTAATTTGAGGTAGAAAAGGACATGGATAGTATCTTCCTCCTGGGTGTTTACCTACTATGCAAGAAGATAAAACAATTACCTCCGCCCCCTTTTCTATCATTTTTTCAGCCCGGGGTAAGATTTGCTTTCCAGGACAACCACCGCAAGTCACATGACCTATTACTTCCACTGAACCCACACTTTCAAAACCCATTTTCCCCTCTTTTGCCATTTTAAAACAAGCAGTTCCAGGACACATGGCTTCTGTGTTTAAGCACCTAATAATTCCTGCCTTTTTCATTTTTGGCCTCCCATTGTTTCCTTTATCTGATGCCACAAGGCTAAAAACCGGTCTTGCCATTTGGGCTGTTTTACTAATAATTCACCTTTGGCGTATGTCTGGGCAATGTCTTTGCTAAATGGTATAGTCATCAGAATGGGAATGTCTTCTTTGGCACAATAATCAAACACTTTTTTATCACCTAAGTCAGCACGATTTACTACTATTGCTAAAGGAATCTTTAATATACGCACTACCCCTACGGCCAATTTTAAGTCAAATAGCCCAAAGGGAGTGGGTTCAGTGACCAGAAGGGCCACATCTGCCCCTTTTAAGGCGGCAATGACAGGACAGGAAGTGCCTGGAGGGGCATCTATGATGGCAATTTTATGGGATTTGATTTCTTTTTTTACCCGTTCAATTAAAGGCACCGCCATGGCTTCACCAATCCGTAAGTGGCCATGGATAAACTCTACTTCCCCTGCCATTCCCTTTTCCAATTTGCCTATTTCTTTAGGGATTTCAGAAATGGCCTCTTTAGGACAGATTAACTTACACCCTCCACAACTGTGGCAGAGTTCAGGGAAGGTAAGGATGTTTTTGCCTAAGACCGCAATGGCGTTAAATTGGCAAAATTCGGCACACTCACGGCAAAAATCACACTTTTCCATATCAACTTTTGGGACTGGCACAGAAACAGGTTCAGAATGCTCAATGTTTGGCCTTAAAAACAAGTGTCCATTTGGCTCTTCTACATCACAATCTAAATATTGAGCCTTTTCTGCCAAGACTGCAGCTAAATTGGCAGCAATGGTGGTTTTTCCTGTTCCTCCCTTACCACTGGCAATACAAATTATCATTTATAAAATTATTCCCTAACCATTTGTGTTCCACAATTAGGACACTTTACCTGCATGCAGGGCACACCTGGCTGATGAGGCACCCTGTTTCCGCAGTTAGGACAAATACAAAAACCACCTGGACCAGCTCCACCACGACCGCCCCTGCCGCGTCCTTGGCCTCTGCCTTGTCCCCCCATACCACGACCTCCTCCACCTTGTCTACCACCTCTTCCATTAGGCATTTTTGCCTCCTTTTTTCTTAATGATCACAAATATTTTCACCAGTTTCTAACGTGCCAGCCAAATATTGTTGCACTACTTCTTCTACAGGTAGACTTGGCGCTCCAACAATTACCTCTATACCATATTGATGAAAAAATTGTTGAGCACGCATACCCATACCACCACAAATAATCACATCTACTTGCAACTCATGCATCCAGCCAGGTAGACTGCCTGGTTCGTGGGGAGGCGGGGTAAGATAATGAACACTAGTTATTTCTCCATTTATTACATCTATGACTGCAAACTCAGGTGCATGCCCAAAGTGAGGACTGAGTTGACCATCAGATACTGGTATGGCAATCCGCATGGTTATTTACCTCCTAATTCCCCTTTAATAAATTTTTCAACTAATTCTTCAGGTGTGGCATCTGGTATATCTAAAACTACACCTACCTTGTTTTTATAAAAAACATATTTGGCCTTTTCTTTCATCTCCTTGGCCATCACTAAATCCGCACCTAAATCCACAAATACCTTAGGTCTTATAGGCCCTTGCTGTGAAGGACTAATCCGCTCCACCTTCTTTATCTGACTATCTTTGACATGCACCATGGCTATTTGGTCACAGTTAGTAAGAAATGGTGCAGGTTTGCCATCTTTTAAAGGAATAGTTACTTTATAGCTATTTTTTGCCCTAATTTCATCTAAAGATACAGGTTTTATTTCCATTTCTTTTAAACGTTGAATTAATCTATCAGCAATTTCAAAAAGTGCCTTATTATAAGGATTATCTTCTCTTTCCATATATTTTATTAGTTTGCCTTCATCTCCTGCTTCTACCACTCCTAAATCAAAGGGCAATTTCCCCAAAAATTCAACATGAAAGGCCAAGGCTGTCCTTTCTCCCCCACCTGTTTTAAAAATATCCACTTCTTTTCCACAGTGAGGACAGATAAAACCACTCATATTCTCTATTATGCCGGCAATGTCCATATCTACTTCGTGGCAAAAGGTAATAGACTTTCGGATATCAGCTAGGGCTACTTCTTGAGGAGTAGTGACAATGATGGCCTTGGCTTCAGGAATTAATTGGGCAATAGAAAGAGGCTCATCCCCTGTGCCTGGAGGAGAGTCAACTACCAGATAATCCAAGTCTCCCCACTGCACATCACCAATAAATTGTCTGATGGCCGCATGTTTTAAGGGACCACGCCAGATTACTGCCTGGTCTTTATCCGCCATAAAACATTCCATAGATACTACTTCCAGATTAGGCATAATTTCCTTGGGCAAAACCTTTTGTTCAGGGGAGATATCTAAAATATCTGGGATATTTAAAAGGTGAGGGATGCTAGGGCCGTGTAAGTCTATGTCCAATAAGCCTACTTTATTTCCCTTTTTAGCCAGGGCAATAGCCAAACAGGCAGCAATAGTGCTCTTTCCTACCCCACCTTTTCCACTAAGGACCATCAACTTGTGCTTAATATGGGTAAGGACGGGTTTTAAAATTGCTTCTTCATCTATCCCGGGCATTTGTTTTTCTTGTTTCATTTTCTGCTCCTAGATCTTCAATGGTTAAATATATAAACATTTTTATTTAATTTAGCAATACTATATTTCACATTTATTTTCAATAGATATTCAAATGAATAACCAGGTCCCCCACATTTCTCTTTATATCCTTAGCAATTACCGGACACTTGATTTTTAATAAAAATACAATGGGTTTTTTAACATCATTTAAGGTTTCATAATTTCCTTGGCCTTTGGCTATGACTAAATCAGCTTTTTCATAAATATTAATAAATGTTTTACTGCAAGCAGATAGCACAGTCCCTGGGAAGTCTGTTCCATTATCTATTACTTTTACTATCTTTGTTAAATTAACTATTTCTGCATCTTCTAAAGTGGCATCATTAATAATAGGTTTTTTCTTCACCACATAGGTGATTTTTTGGGGTCCTATTTCTTGAACCAACAATTTATCAAATACTACTTCTCCTGCATTATCTCCTAAAAATAAGATATTTTGCGCTTGTGTGACTGCCTTTTTAAATTTTTCTAACGCTTGCTTATCCAAAGGGGCTTTAAGAGCTCCATTTATTTCTTTCTCTATATCAATTTTCTCCCCGGGTCTGGCCCCAAAGTCTATCATATTGCCTGCTAAAGAAAGCCTAACCGTAGTGGTAAAAGGGTCATTTGCTGTTTTTACCTTTTTCTCTAGCATAGGATAAAGATTTATAGCCAATTGGTTAAATCGCTTTTTTAAGGGAAGATAAGGGTCAGGATTACCTGTTACTTCTTTAATAAGGGTGTGAATCTCTCGGCCAATGTGAGGAGGTGAGGTATTCCATGAAATCTTACTTAGCTTTTGCAAAATTACTCGGATTGCTTTTTCTTGGATAGATAGGTCTTGAGAGGCTAAACGCACAGCCTCTAATGCCTGTCGTAGGAAACAAGGGACACAGTCTAAATAAACGCGCATATTTTTCTCCTATATTTATTCAAAATAAAAAAGGCAGCTATATAGCTGCCTTTTAAATACCGATGGAGATTTGCCTAATAAGTATGAGTGCCAATAACTACTTCTTTACCAAATAGGGTTTGTAATTTGTCCTTTATAAACTCTAAATCCAATTGACACTTAGAGACAGTAGTAGCCTTAACCATACAGGTGCCTAAGTGAATTACATCATAGTCATTTTCATAATGTTTTGCCAATTCTTGAACTAGCATTACCCTGGGAATAACCATCCCTGGACAGCCACCACAGGTAGTCCAACCCACTACCTCAACCTCTTCATCTTTATACCTGGCAAACTCACCTTCTCTTCTGCTCAAGGCCTTAAAGCACTTTAAACAGCCAATGCAATGGTTATCCCGAATGTTGTTGCAAGATACAATCAAAATTTTCTTCATTGCTAACCTCCTGAACTTTATTTTTTTTCTCAATTCACTCCATATTAAAACAAAAATTTTATAAAAAGACAAGTTATTTATGAAAAAATAATTGCTAAATATGCTAGTAAATATTATTCTATCTAAATGTCAATACAACCTTTTTTATCTGCCCTTAAATACCTTTCCTTTATGATTCCTTCCATGATGGCCGGTGTTATTTTAATTAACTTTATTGTCTTACTTGGTTATCTCAATCGGCTTTCTTGGCTGCTTAAGCCCATTATGAAAATGGGACATCTGCGTTCTGAATGTGCCATGAGTTTTATCACTGCCTTTGCCTCTCCCACCGCCGCCAATACCATGCTTATGGAGCTTTATCAAAAAGGCATAATTAGCAAAAAAGAACTATTTTTATCTTCTATGGCCAACTCCTTTCCCGCCATATTGACACATTGGCGGACTATGCTTCCTATCATAATTCCCCTCTTGGGTTGGGTTGGGCTGGTCTATTTTTTCATCTTAGTAGTAATAGGTTTTTTCAAAACTGCCTTGGTTTTTTTCATCGGAAGATTTTTATTACCGCCGCCCTCTTCTAATTTTGTTATAAATAAAATGAATCATTCCCTTCCTGTCAAACAGGCCTTTAAGGAAAGTTTAATCAGGTCTAAATCTGTGTTAAAACGCATTGTTCTGACTACTATTCCCATCACTATTTTGAGCTTTTACCTCATTTATTTAGGTTTTTTTTCTCATCTTACCCAGTGGCTTCATCCTGTTATTCATTTATTGCCTTTACCACCAGAGGCTTTATCTATCATTGTGGCTCAGTTTGGGGGGCATTTACCTGCTTATACTCTAGCCTCCAATTTTCTGGTCAACCACCTTTTGGGCAGCAAGGAAGTTATCTTGGCTTTACTCTGGGGCACTGTAGTAACCAGCATTGTTTCTCTTCGTTATTATCTCCCCTATTACTGGGGCATTTTTGGCCCTCATTTAGGCACACAGCTTATGCTGATTTCCACTGGTTTAAGGCAAATTCTTATCATTATGATAGCAATTTTTATCCACTGGTGGTTCTGAAGAATCAGAAGCGATGATTAAAATAATCGGCCAAAATCTTAGGGTGGTCAAAGACAATGGGTGAAGGTAAATTCTCTTTAGAAAAACTAGCTACTTCTAAAGCATCATCTCCTGCCTTAGGTATTCCCTTTGCTTGAGCAATATAAACCGTGGTGATAGTGTGTTGGCGGGGGTCACGGTCAGGGGCAGAATAAGTGTGAAACTGTCTTATAAGTTTTACTTCCAGACCTGTCTCTTCTCTAGCTTCTCTCACTGCGGCCTCTTCTAGACTCTCACCATAATCTACAAAACCACCTGGAAGGGCCCAGCCATAAGGTGGATTCTTCCGTTTGATAAGAATGATACCCCCAGAAACTTCTATAATGATGTCCACCGTAGGGATAGGATTTTTATAAACCAATACTACTTTTCCGCAATGAGGACAAAGGAGTTCTTTCTTACGCATCTTGTGGAATTGAGAAAAAGTAGAGAATAATTCCTGCCCTTTTATGATGCCGGTTGCTCCATTGCTTTTTTTTCTTCCTCAATTTTTTTCTCCAATACTGCCTGTGTTTGGGCCAATTCTCTGTCCAAATTGGTAATTTCTTCTAAAATTTGTTTTACTTCCTCCTGATTTAGAGGATTTTCTTCACCTTTTTTAAGATGAAGCTCATAAACCTTATTCCCCAACTCAGCAAATTTCTTAGCAATATTTAATTCAAGTTTTTTAACCTCTACTTTGTATTTAGTTTTTTCTGTACTCTCCTTTGCTTTTTCAGCTACCTTTTGGGTTTTTTCCACAATTGCTTCAGTGGCTTTATAAAAGGTCTCTTTAATCCTACTCCACAACTCTACTGTTTTCATCTCCCCCTCCTTTTTATGTTTTTTATTTCTAATTTAATAGATAAGTTCCAGAATTTTGCTTGTCAAGGCAAGTTTAAATAATACTGGATTATTTATTCTAAAAGACAAAAGCACACAGGCAGGTTTATAATGATTTGCCTTGAACATATTTCTTGAGGCAAAGGAGGAAAAGGTGTAGCATTTTTAACTGCCCTTATAGCAGCCTTATCCAAAATAGCATATCCTGAAGACCTTTTTATCTTAAGATTTACCAACTCTCCTTTTATATTGAGGGTGAACTCTAAGACAACTTTGCCTTCAAGCCCTCTCTTTCGAGCACCAAATGGATATTCCTTATTCTTCTCTATTAAAAGTCGAAGCTTATGGAGATAATCATTGAGAGAGTCATCAGAATTACTTTTAGTAGAGTGGGAAAAGACTTTTGTTTTCTTAGGTACAAGTGAAGAAACTAAATTTTTAGGTTTAAAAGAGGCCTCCTTTGACCTTTCTTCACAAGCAGTAGTGGATATTAACGGTTTTGGGTTGGTCTTGGCTTTAGGTAGTGATTCCTGATGTGGTTTTTTATTCTTAACTTGATATTTTTTCTTTTTGGATTCGGACATTGCTTTATGATTTTTTTTATTAGAAACCCGTTTTTTTGAATTTGTTTCTGTTTTTGATGTTTTATTCCCCTTTGAGGAAGGATAGGTCTTTAGATAAACTTCCAGGGGGGCTTTTTTCTTTAAGCTTGGCAGGTTAAGAGGTACTCCCTTAATCAAGAGTAGATGAATAATAAAAGAAATTAGCAAACAAATTTTTAAAAGGGAGCCTTCTTTCATAGAAATCTATCTTTCCTCTTTTTAATTATACAAATTTTCTGAAGAATGCCATAGCTTATAGCGAAATTCTGGTAAAAAATGTAAAAAAGAAAGCAATGTGGCATAAACAATCCTATAGCATACCTTACCTTCCTTATAAGGCTTTTTCAGGAATATCTCATTTACCTGGGGCTATTTTATTAGAAACACAGCTTCCTGATACAGAAAATCGCTATTCCTACTTAGCGTGTGAACCTCAAGCAGTGTTTGAGGCTGATGTCATTGACACTTCTTTTTGGACATTTAATAGATTTTTGGAGACTTATTTGCCTACCCACTTTATTGCTGGTTATATTGGTTATGAGGCTTGTCAATGGATAGAAAAACTGCCTCCACCTGGAGGAAAAGACATAAACCATCCTCAAATTTATTTGGCTGCCTATCCTTATTTTTGGCAATATGACCATTTACAAAAAAAATGGTGGTTATGGTCTAAAGAGTCTTCAAATAAAATTAAACCACCACCTCCCCTATCAATGTCTTCCATAATGGTTAAAGGTAAATATCTCGGTGCTAACCAGACCAAAAAGCAATACATAAAAAATGTCAAAGCCATCCTAAGCTACATTAAGGCTGGAGATGTATATCAAGTAAATTATACTCAGCGGTTTTATTTTGAATATCCTTCTAACCCTTATATACTTTATCTTCAATTAAGAACTGTCCAGCCAGTAAATTATGCAGCGTTTATCAATACTGGTAGGGGAGTGGTTATTTCTGCCAGTCCTGAGTTATTTTTGAGAATAAAGGGTAATAAAATACTTACTAAACCCATGAAAGGCACACGTCCCCGGGGGAAAACCCTTTCCTTAGACCGTAAACTGAAACAGGAATTGATGACTAGTTCCAAAGAGCGGGCAGAAAATGTAATGATTGTAGACTTGATGCGTCATGATTTGGGCAAATTCTGTGTGCCAGGCTCTATAAAAACCTGGCCATTGTTTAAGGTTGAAACTTATCAAACAATTCACCAAATGGTTTCCCATGTCACTGGTATTATCAAGCCTGGTGTAACCTTAAGTCAAATACTTCAATCTACCTTCCCTCCAGGTTCTGTTACTGGTGCTCCTAAAAAACGGGCCATGGAAATCATTTACAATCTTGAATTTCAGAGCAGGGGCGTATATACAGGCATTATTGGTTATGCTTGGCAAAGGGAAATGGTATTTAATGTAGCTATTCGTACTTTAGAAATGGTAGAGCAAAAAGTAGTAATGGGAAGCGGAGGAGGCATTGTGGTTGACTCTGAGCCTGAAGCAGAATATGCCGAAAGCTTACTTAAGACCAAAGCTACTATGGAGGCCTTAAGGATTTTATGATAAATCGCACCCTATTATTTGGTGAAGGCCTGTTTGAGACATGGCGGGTGTATCCAGGCCGTAAATTGCCTTTAATAGAAGAACATTTAGAACGTATGAGTTATGGTTGTTTGTTCTTTGGATGGCCATTTAAAAAAAATGAGGCTAAAAGTATCTTAAGCCAAACATTACCGGCCATTTCAGCCAATATCCATGCCCGATTACGTTTAACTTTGATAGTTCATGGCCAAGAAAAATCAGAAAATACTACTTTTCTTACCCAATGGCAGCCATTACCTCCTAATATATCATCCTTACAAAGACAGGGAGTTAAACTTATGTTAGCTCCTTGGGCTAAATGTTCTAATTCGCCTTTACTTCAGTTTAAAACTACTTGTTTTTTAGAAAATAATCTGGCTTTAAAACAAGCACGCCAAAATGGGTATTATGAAGCCCTGTTTTTAAATGAAAAGGGAGAGATAACTGAGGGTTGTATCTCCAATATTTTTTTTGTGAAAGACCAAGCCATTGTTACCCCAAGCTTAGATAGTGGTTTACTGCCTGGCATTACCCGGGGTAAGATTATAAACATCCTGCTCCAAAAAGGGATTAGGGTAAAAGAACGCCCCGTTTTTCTCAAAGAACTTTTTTATTTTAAAGCTGCCTTTCTTACTAATGCTATCATTGAGGTTATGCCCATTATCCAAATAGGTGATGTTAAATATCCCATCTGGCCACAATGTGCATGGTTACGAAAGTTATATCGTGATGCTATTGGAGTATGAAATAAAATTTTGAAGAGTTTTCTGTGCCTATTTTAAAATTAGTTTTTCTGTTTTGTTTTTTGGTTTTTTTACTCAGGCGGTGGTTATTAGGACATGCCTTGTTTCTAGCGGCTGTTTTAGGAGGGTTAATTCAAGGACTTACTCCTTGGCAAATTGGTATCTCTTTTGTGAATACCCTAAGCAATCCACAGAATTTACTCCTATGTTGTATCATTCTTTCTATTCTAATTTTTGCGCATAGTCTTAGTAAAACTGGTTATTTAAAAGGAATGATTAAAAGTTATCAGGGTATTTTCCCTTGGTCACGGCCTAATCTAATGATGCTACCTTCTCTTATTGGATTGCTACCTATGCCAGGAGGGGCTATTTTTTCAGCACCTCTGGTAAAAACTCTGGGGCAGCCTTTAAAAATATCATCTACACGCCTAGCCTTAATTAACTATTGGTTTCGTCATACTTGGGAATACACTTGGCCTCTTTATCCGGGTTTAATTCTAGCCATCCACCTGGGAGGGGTAAATTTATTAAAATTAATTGTGATAGATATGCCTATTACCCTTGTTGCTTTTTCTTTAGGTTTTATATTCTTTCTCAAACCCGTAAAAGGGGAAATGCCCAAGAGTAACAAAAATGTCCTGGGATTTTTAAAAGAGATTGCTCCTATTTTAATAGTTATTTTGTTAACCATTTGTGGAAGGCTTATATTCCATTTTCTCCCTGAAGAAATCACCATTGGCTTAGCTGTGTGGATAGGTATTATTTGGGTATGGTGGAGGCAAAAAATTACCTGGTCTCAATTCTTGGCCATTTTAAGGGATAAAACCCTTTTAAAGGTATTATATGCAGTTCTAGCTATATTTTTCTTTAAACAAATTCTAACGGATAGCCAAATTGTCTTAGATGCCAGTAAAATGCTTATTAGTTATCATGTTCCCTTGGCCTTGATTACTGCGGGATTACCCTTCTTAGTAGGCCTCATTATTGGTCTCACTCTGGCCTTTGTGGGCAGCACCTTTCCTCTTATTTCCGCCTTACTAGAGGTTGCTCATGTCCCCACCCTACCCTATATCATGCTAGCCTTCTGTTCTGGCATAGTAGGAGTCTTGCTTTCCCCTATGCACTTATGCCTTGTTTTAAGTATAGAGTATTTTCAAGTAGAATTTGGTAAAACATATAGGCAATTATATTTACCATGTGCATTGATGCTTCTGAGCATTGTGACTTGGTTTGCTATATTAAGATATTTGTGTTAATAGTTTAAATTATGCTCACTCTAAAACTTAAATTCCTCAAGGCACTTTATAAGTTTTATGACCAATATGCCAAAAATTTTTCCTCTGTATGTACCCCTGGTTGTGCTACTTGTTGCACCCATAATGTGCTTATTACTACCTTGGAGGGTGTGCATATTTTATTTTATTTAGAAAATAGAGGGAAATTAAGGCTTTTAGAGAAACTTCATTCTACCAATTATCTACGTCCTAGTGTAACCCCTAATCAATTGGCTCATTATTGCATTCATAAAATAGAGCCCCCAGAGGATGATTCTTTTATTATTTCCCCTTGTCCATTTTTAACCAATGGGAAGTGTCCTATTTATGAAGTAAGGCCATTTAATTGTCGGAGTCTTTTTTCAGAAAAAAAGTGCCATTTGGGTGGAGAGGCCTTTATCCATCCTTTATTGCTCACTGTGAACATGATTTTCACCCAATTATTAGAGCAATTAGATAATTCTGGTCTATATGGGAATATGTTAGATGTGCTTTCTTTTCTGGCCAATGAAGAAAATTTAGCTGTTTATATGAAAGGTAAAACTCCAAACCACACCCCAGGGCTTTTACCTAACAAACCTCTGCCTGGATTTCTCTGTCCTCCTGAGCATCAGTTAGAAGTAGAAAAAATATTAAAGGAAATATCCCATATAGAAAGAGAGGGAAAAAATATTAATCAATGTATAAAGTTGGTATATTAACAGTGAGTGATAAATGCAGTCAAGGAGAAAGGAAAGATAGAAGCGGAAAGTTGATTTGTCAAACTCTTGCAGAAAATGGATATGAAATTTACACTTATAAAATTGTCCCAGACGAAGAAGAAATTATCATACAACATCTGATAAAATGGAGCGATGAATTACATTTAGACTTAATTGTCACTACTGGAGGTACAGGACTTTCACCTCGGGATGTAACCCCAGAAGCCACCTTGAAAGTAGTAAAAAAGGAAGTGCATGGAATAGCTGAAGCCTTAAGGTTAGAAGGGTTAAAAAAAACACCTCATGCCATGCTTTCTCGAGGAATTGCTGGCACTCGCGGAGAAACATTGATTATAAATCTACCTGGGAGTCCTAAGGCCGTGAAGGAAGGATTAGAGGTACTTCTGCCTATTTTGTCTCATGCTTTGGCTAAATTAAAAGGTGACCCTACAGAATGTGGAGAGGGTCCTGCCTGAAGGTATAATAAGCTACTCTACTAAGGGGGCCAAGTAGGACTTCGTCAAAGTAATTTTAACGGAGATCCAAATGATAAGCGCAATGGCTCAATGCAGAATGCAAATTGAAAAATGCAAAATCGCCTTCTGTCAAATTGGAACGTTAGCACGTTTACACGTTT
>NZ_CP013015.1:1442617-1494428 GCF_001577525.1 Candidatus Desulfofervidus auxilii
TCCGTATCCATTCTTTCCTTCAATTGCAAATGATATTATCCCACCTTCTCTTTTCTCAATCTCTCTAAATTCTCTAACTGCCTTATAAAATTCACTGAATTTGTGTGCTATCTTCTGGTCATACAAAATCTGTTCTTCATCATCCATGATAATTATGTGATGATTATCACTGCCAATATCGATTCCTCCAGATAACCTTTTCACGCCTCACCCTCCTTTATGTTTGATATTTTATGGCTCTGCCAATACCTTTATCCCGTCTATAATAGCCACTTAAAGGCACCTTTCCATTAGACAGGGTATTGGCAGGAGAACATCCGGCAATTCAAACCGAGTCACAATAATTCAACATTATTGACTGACCCCGTTAGCCACAAATGTTCCCCTAGCCATTTATCATTTATATCACATAAAGAAGGCTTCTTAATTTCATTCCCTATTTTTTACTCTCACTTTTAATTATAGACCCCAATTCCACTACATTTGGCTATTTCATTCCATCACTATTTCACTACTCACTGATTTAATGTTTTGGCATTTTGGCCTTTGGATTTCATTTGGCATTTGGATTTTGAAATTTGGATTTTTTAGACCATATATTTAAACGTTTGTTCTTTAGCACGCCGCTTCGCTTGCTCTCAAAGCTGCTGGTTTCACTTCGCACCCTTTGGGCTTATTCCTTTGACAAAAGGTAAAGAGCTGTAGAAAAGAAATCCAGAAAAACGCTTAGGTTACCTCACTTATTCATGTTTATTTAATTGGATGAAAGAAGCTATGGATTCATCCATCACTTGAAAGGCAAAATAATCCTGTTTGGCAATAGCACAGTGGATATTTAAAGCACAATATTTTAAGCATATTGTATCTTCAGGGTTAAAGTCACCAAAACAATGAAGCCGGCCTTCCAATTCCTCAGACTTAATTATTTTTACCTTAATCTTTTTCATAAATTTCTCCCCTGGAGAATTTTTAACATATCTCTATGTAAAAATCCATTGGTGGCTAAAATCTCCTTACCATAAATGGAATAAAAATTGTTAGAAAAATCAGATACTCTCCCGCCTGCTTCCTGAACAATCAACATCCCAGCTGCGGTATCCCAAGGATGTAATCGCTCTTCCCAAAAACCATCAAAACGACCACAAGCTACATAACACAAATCTAGGGCAGCAGAACCAGCGCGGCGCACTCCCCTGGCGTGCATAATCATATTTCTAAATCTGGTCATCACTGGTTCAGGATTTTGTTGAATATCATAGGGGAAACCAGTTGCCAAGAGGGCTTTGCCCAATTCTTTGGTCTGGGAAACCCTTATTGGTTTTTGATTTAAAAAAGCCCCTTTCTCCTTAATGGCTGAAAAACACTCCTTTAAAACAGGATTATATACTATCCCCAAGACAATTTCTCCCTCCACTTCTAAGGCAAGAGAAGTGCAAAACCAAGGCAGACCATGAGCAAAATTGGTGGTGCCATCTAGGGGATCAATGACCCATCTTATATCTCCCCTTTCTTCCAATCCACTTTCCTCTGCTAGAATGGTATGATTTGGGTAGCGTTTCCTGATAGCCTTTTTAATAATGGCTTCGCTTTTTAAATCTGCTTCTGTAACTAAATTGATCGCTCCTTTATAACTAATTTCATGAATTCTAGGGAGTAAATTCAAAATTTCCTCTCCTGCCTTTAAAGATATATCTATACCAAAATGATAAAACTCTTTCATTTTTTCTCCATAGTAAAATTTCCCTATTTACTCTTTTTAAAAATTATGTTATAAGCCCAGATTAAGGTAAAAGCAAGAGCATGCTTGAGCACTCAATCCTCAACCTATTTGAAAACTGTGTTGATGCTAGAAAACATGCTCTTTTATTAAGTAAGGCCTACTTTGACATCCACCAAAGGGAGAGACTTGTTTCCTTTTTAAAAACTCATTCACACTTTCGGATTGAATTAGAGAAAAATGGGAATTACTTGGTTGCGTGGTTGGGTTCAGATAAGAAAGAAATTTTTGGTTTAGTAAAAATTTATAAAAAAAGATGTGTCTTAGAATGCTTGACCAAGGAGCGCGTTGAAGAAGGTAAAAAAATTTTGGAAGATGACTTGAAAGAAGCAATTAGATTTAGAGCATATAGTTATCAAAATATTAATTTAGCATCAAAAGATGATAAAATATCAGATGACTGGTTAAGTTTATGGGGTTTAGATAGAACTTGTTTGGAATGTCAATTTCAGGATTACAAACTAAAATTAGAACAGGAAATCTTAACCATTTTAGATACAGGATTTCGTCTTTTACGAGCAGTAGAGAAAACAGAAACGATTAACCCCTTTATGACAAAAACTTTATCTCATCTTACCCAACTTATAGATAAATTAAGTAATTTTCTTATTTTTTTAGAAACAACATGCTCATTTACCACATTAAAAAAAATAAAAAAACAACTTTATTTGCTCTTTGACCAAACTGAGGCAAAATTACTAGAATTACTAGAGGGACTGGGTAACAAGGAAGAAGTCATCCGGCTATACCTCAATAAAAATTGGAATCATTTTGATGATATAGATGAAGACCAAGCGATTAATCCTTTACCCAGCAACCTTTCTGAAGCCTTGATGGCTGGATGGCGTAAGGAAACCGAAAGAATGATTCTTTCTCCTGATATGGATTTAGTCACTGTATTAGAGAAACAGCCCATAGAGTGGCTAGAAGCTATATATACATTTTCAGGTCTAACTGATGATTGTAGAAATAAAACTCAATATGTTCAGGCTATTAGTAATTTTTTAAAAAAGGAGTCAAATCTAAAACAAATAGTTCAAGAACTCCACTTTTCTGCTCAAAGAGCTTTGAGTTTTATTTTAGAGGCAAATGGAATATGTCCTTATGAATATTTAATTAACATTTTTGGAAATGATAACCAAGATGGCTTTTATTGGCGTGAGAGACCGCCTAAAAGTGTGATTGGTATTTCCAGGGCAAGAGGATTACTGTTTGTGGGTCATATTAAAAAATTAAATAATATCCAAAAAATAGCCTTCATTCCATCTGATTTGCGTCATCCTTTGCAAAGAATTATGTCAATCCCCGATAATAACCACCATCTACTTGAATAATATTTCCAGTTAGATAACTAGCTCGCTCTGAAGCTAAAAATACCACTAAATTGGCAATTTCTTCAGGTGAGGCCAGACGGCCAAGGGGGATTTTTTCTTCCCAGTTTTTAAAGATTTCTTTTGATTGAGTATTTTTTTCTTGGGCCAAGTTTTGAGCCAAGACCTTCACTCTTTGCGTAAGAGTATAACCAGGACATACGCTATTTACTAAGATATTATCCTTGGCCACTTCATCAGCCAAAGTTTTTGTCCAACCCACTACGGCTGCCCTAAGGCTATTAGACAACATTAAACGCCCAATGGGCTGCTTTACGGAAATAGAAGTCATGGCAATAATACGCCCCCATTTTTGTTTACGCATATAAGGGATAGCTTCCCAAGCCATGTTTAAGGCACTCATTAAGGTAAGGTGAAAGGCCTGTTCCCACATTTGTTCTGTAGTTTCCTCAAAATAAGCAGGTGGAGGTCCACCTGCATTGGTTACTAAGATGTGAACCGTCCCCCAATAATTAACTGCTTTTTGAACAAATTTTCTTGCCTCTTTGGATATAGATACATCCGCCTTAATAGGTAAAACTTCACTGCCTAAAATACTTTCTATCTCATGGGCCGTGGTTTCTAAGAGGTCTTTATGACGGGCACAAATGGCTACCTTTGCTCCTTCTTTAGCCAATCCCAAGGCAATAGCCTTCCCTAATCCTTTACTAGCGCCAGCTACAAGAGCAATTTTATCCCTAAGACCCAGTTCCAATGTCAGCTCCTTTTATTAACCAATGAATGATGGTGCGCACAGGCACTCCAGTTGCCCCTTCGGCATAATATTTCCATTCTTTTTCTAAAAATGCAGGGCCAGCAATATCAAGATGCACCCAATTTTTTACCTCTTCACCCACAAATTCCTTTAAAAACAAAGCCGCAGTGATAGCCCCTCCATAACGGGAACCTATATTTTTAATATCACTAAAAGTGCCCTTAATTTCCTCTTTAAGTTCTTCATCTAAAGGAAGGGGCCAAAATTTATCTCCCATTTCTTGTCCTATATTTTGGAAAAGGCTTACTAGCCTTTCATTACTACAAAAAATACCAGTGGTATAACGTCCTAAGGCCACCATACATGCTCCAGTCAGGGTAGCCATGTCCACCATTACCTCAGGTTTTAAATTTGAACCATAAATTAAGGCATCGGCTAATATAAGCCTACCTTCGGCATCAGTATTCCCAATTTCAACACTTTTACCATTTTTAAACACAATGATGTCATCTGGCCTAAAGGCATTACCACCAGGCATATTTTCGGCAGTTGGGATAAGCCCATGGATTTCCAAATTTAATTTTAACTCTGCTACTGCCTTTATAATGCCTAATACTGCACATGCTCCAGATTTATCACACTTCATGGTCTTCATAAATTTTTCCGGCTTGAGGTCTAAACCTCCACTGTCAAAGGTGATGCCTTTGCCAATTAAAACCACTTTTTTCTGAGGCCTTTCTCCTTTATAAACAAGATGGATAAAGCAAGGAGGATGTTCACTTCCTTGCCCTACGGCCACAATACCATTCATACCTTCTTTTTCTAGGCGGTTTTTGTCATATATTTCGCATACCAAACCATGTTCTTGGGCTAATTTTTGGGAAATGTTAGCCAAATCCATAGGCTTAACTACATTACCTGGTTCATTAACAATTTCTCTAGTAAAATTGGTGGCTTCAGCTAATATTTTACCTATCTGGATGTACTCTTTATACTCTTTTTCAGCTAAGACCTGGACTTGTTCTATCTCTATTTCTTCTTTATTAGGTTTTTTATATTTTTTAAATCGATAATCTCCTAATATTATTCCCTCGGTTAGAAATTGGGCACTTTTCTCACCCAAAATCTCTTCTCCTAAGACTTCAAAATATACATCTTTATTTTTCAATTCCTTGGCCTTTTTTAACCCCACATTTGCTGCCTTGCGGATGGTATCTGAGTTAAGTTTTTCTTTTTCTCCAAGCCCCACCACCACAATATTTTTGAACTTTACCTCTTTATGCCCAGGCATAAATACCGCTTCACCTGCTTCTGCTTCAAAGTGAATATCCTTTAAAAAATCTTTTAAAAGAGAAGACATGGCCTTATTTACTACTTCTGCTATTGGGGTTAAATGCTGTTTTTTATACACTCCTACCACTAAGACGTCACCCTTCAAACGAAGCACATCCTTTCCTACTAAGTTAAACTCCATACAATAGCTCCTTTTATTTTATAATTTGGGTTTTTTATTTAAGTTTATTGCCTGCTCAATTTGATAGGCAGTTTGGAGTAAGTTTACTTCGCTAAAATGCGGTCCTATAATTTGTAGACCTATAGGTAAACCATCTTGACTAAAACCGCCAGGTAGTGAAATAGCAGGTAAACCAGCTAAATTTATAGGAATAGTAAATATATCTGAAAGATACATTTGCAATGGGTCATCTACTTTTTCTCCGATCTTAAAGGCAGGGGTGGGAGTAACAGGTGTAAGTATAAAATCACATTTTTCAAACGTTTGCATAAAGTCTTGCTTAATCAAAGTCCTCACTTGGGAGGCCTTTTTATAATAGGCCTCATAATATCCTGCGGAAAGGGCATAGGTGCCTAACATAATCCGGCGTTTTACCTCTGAACCAAAACCTAGAGACCTTGTTTGACAATACATTTCTATCAAGTTCTTAGCAGTTTTATCTCGGAAACCATATTTCACTCCATCATAGCGGGCTAGATTGGAACTAGCTTCAGCCGGGGCAATAATATAATATACTGCCACCGCGTATTCCAAATGAGGTAAGGAAATTTCTACTATCTCTGCACCTAAATCACAAAGTGTGTTTATAGTCTTTGCTATTACCTTTTGAACATCCTTATCTAACTCTTCACCTTGTATTTCTTTGACTATCCCAATTCGACAGCCCTTTATCTCTAAATCTAGATGTTGAGTATAATCTTTTCCTTCTATCAGGGCAGAGGTAGAATCTCTTTCATCATGTCCAGCAATAACAGAAAGCAAAATGGCTGCATCTCTCACGTCCTTGGTTAAGGGCCCGATCTGGTCTAAAGAAGAAGCAAAGGCTATTAGACCAAAGCGAGAAACAAGACCATAAGTAGGTTTTAAGCCTACCACCCCACAAAAAGAGGCAGGCTGACGAATAGAGCCCCCGGTATCTGAACCCAATGCCCCTACACATTCATCTGCCGCTACAGCCACCGCCGAACCTCCACTAGAGCCTCCAGGCACTCTTTCCAAATCCCAGGGGTTGTGAGTAATCTTTATGGCTGAATTTTCAGTAGAAGAACCCATGGCAAATTCGTCCATATTAGTCTTTCCCACCATAATTGAACCTGCATTTTTAAGGTGTTTTATAACTGTGGCATCATAAGGAGGAATAAAGTTATATAAAATTTTAGAGGCACAGGTAGTTTTAACACCTTCTGTGCAAATATTGTCTTTAATAGCTAGGGGTATCCCGGTTAAAGGAGTAATACCTTCTTTTTTTATCAATCTATTTTCTGCCTCTTCTGCTTGTTTAAAGGCGAATTCTTTAGTAAGGGTAATATACGCCCCTAACCTTTCTTCTACTCTTTCAATCTGTTGAAAGACATCCTCTACAATTTCTTGAGGCTTAACCTCCCCTTTGTGAAGCAAGTCTTGCAACTCCCAAATAGTCTTTTTATTGAGCATTTAAATTCCTTTGGGATATCACTCTTTGAGAGGTAGTATACTTCCTTTTTTTCCTTAAAAGTATTTGGAACATATCAAAAATTGTGTCTCCTGTCAAATAAACCAAAATTCGTAATAACTTTAAAAGAAAACCCACCCGCCTGCCGTCGGGCAGGCCTGCCCGACGGCAGGCAGGCAAAGGGAACAAACTGATTTTTCTTTTAAATGAAATACCCTGCCCTCAAAAATGCCGCCTTCTGTGATGGCTAGTCTGTCAGTATGTAATTCCCCTTCAAAAATCCCTGTTTCCTGAATTTCTATAATTTCCTTGGCTACAATTTTCCCAAGTAACCTTACCCCAAATGGTAACTTTGTTTGTTTCTATCTCTGCTTTTTGTCCCACTGTTAACCAATCTGCCTTTATGTTTCCTTCCAATCTACCTTCCAGATGTAATTCCTTTTTATCCTTGAGCAAAATTTATTTTTTCTTTGATATAAGGTAAGGGATTTATCCTTTTTTTATTTTTCCAAACCTCATAATGAAGATGAGACCCTGTGCTTAAGCCCGTTGAACCTATATAGCCAATAACATCTCCTCTTTTTACTTCTTGTCCTTCTTTAACAATGTATTTCTTTAAATGTGCATAAAGGGTAGAATAACCACATCCATGCTCAATGATAACAAAATTGCCATTTCCTTTTGTTCTACCTGTATAAACCACTATACCATTAGCGGTGGACTTTACAGGTGTGCCTATGGAAGCTGCAATATCCACACCATGATGGAAATCCTTTAAGCCCGTTATAGGATGAATCCGCCAACCAAAGGAAGAAGAAATATAGCCTGATGTAGGCCAACCTAGTGGGGTTGCCAGATAGATAGATTTTTGTCTTTTTAAATATACCTTTAAAGAAGAAATGCTTCTTATTCTCTTTTCTATCTCTTGTTTTATATCTTCTATTTCTACCGCCCCACTTGATGAAGGCAGGTCTTTGAATTCAGCCTGCTTGATAATTTCTTCTTTGGAGCCCAATTTCAATAAACTCCTCAGTTTTTGCTCGGTCTGTTTCAACTGAACTAATGTGTTTTTAAGAGAAGCTACATCTTGTTGATATTTATTTTGCCAAAAAACAAGTTCTTTTTCTGACTGGTGCAATTTATAATAGGTTAAGCTTATTGCCCCAACCATGATTGCTAAGGAAAAAACACCCAGCAGTATTAATCCCCATAAAGGAAAAACTCTTTTAAAAAATTTTTTCTTTTTAGAGGGCACAACTATTATACTTATTGGCATTAAAAACAGATTCCAGACCCTTTTCATGCCCATCACTCCTTAAGTTTTTAGGAAATACATATAAAGTTTCTCATTAATTGTCAATAAAAACTGCTGAAGTTCCCGAGTAATGTTAGCAAATAAGACAAAATTTATGGTTTAGCAATTGACAACTTTCTGGCTTTGCTTTAAAAAGAAGCCATGCATGTTTCTAAATGGATGGCCACAAAAGTCATCACTGTAACTAAGAAAACTGACATCAAGGAAGCACTCCAGCTTATGGAAAAGTATTCTATTAGACATCTCCCTGTGGTTGAGAAAGGTCAATTTGTAGGATTTGTTACTGAGAGTGATTTACGTCCACTTCTCATTCCCGCTATGTTAGAAGATATTAAGGTAAAGGATGCAATGATTACTGAACCTGTGGTAGTAAGTCCTGATACAGACATTGAAACTGCAGCTAAGTTAATTTATCAATATAAAATAGGCGGATTGCCAGTAATAGAAGGGAAAAAGGTGGCAGGAATTATTACCACTACTGATATCCTTAGAGCCTTTATTGAAATAATGGGAATTCTTATGGCTGGTTCACGGCTGGATATAGCCATTGGAGATGCTCCTAATGCCTTTAAAGAAGTATGTGATATTATTTCTAACCATCATGGCCGCATCATCAGCCTAGGTATCTTACCCAACGAAGAGGAAACAATTTATGCCTTCCGTTTAGAAAAATGCGATTTAAAACCTATTGTGAAGGCACTTTCCACCTCTGGTTATAAAGTAATCTCTACTTTCCCTTAAAAAAATGCGATGGCAACCAAATGATTTGGTGTTAATCCTCTCACCTGAGGGGAAACGTTTCTTAGTCCGGATAGGGCCCAAAAAGTTTAGCACTCATCATGGGGAGATTAATTTAGAAGCATTAACTCAAATTTCACCTGGAGATGTAATTTATACCCACAAAAATATACCATTTATTACCGTAAAACCCACTCTTTATGACCTCATTTTCCGTATTAAGCGTATTACTCAAATTATTTATCCTAAAGAATTGGGCTATATCCTTATACGATTAGGCATCAAACCAGGTAGTAGGGTAATAGAATGTGGGAGTGGGAGTGGTGCTTTAACTCTAGCCCTTGCTTGGTGGGTAAGACCTAATGGCCGTGTTTACAGTTATGAAAAAGAGGAGCGTTTTTTGAAAGTATGTTTAGAAAACTTAAATTATGTCGGGTTAAAAGAATGGGTGGAGTTGAAACATAAAAATATAGGAAATGGATTTGATGAAAAAAATGTGGATGCCATATTTTTGGATGTAAAAACGCCATGGATGTATTTTCATCATGCGTGGGAAGCCTTAAAAGGAGGATGTGTATTGGGCATCTTAGTACCCACTACCAATCAAATAACGGAATCATTGAAGTTTCTTGAAAAAAACTTGTTTAAAGATATAGAAATTATAGAAATCCTTTTACGCCGTTATAAGACAGTAGCAGAGAGATTGCGACCAGAAGATAGAATGGTAGCCCACACAGGCTATCTCATCTTTGCTAGGAAGGTAAATGATAAGTAAATGGTTTATAGAAACTGTTTTGAAAATGCTTCCTTTTTCGGCCATTGAGCCTTTGGCTAAATTTATTGCGCTTTCAGCTTACTTTGGGCTTGGTAAACGTCGGAGATTCGCTTTAGCTAATCTAAAACTAGCTTTGGGGGAAAGTCTTTCTCCCAAAGAAAGAGATAAGATTTTAAGAAAAAACTTGTTTTTATTTATCAGAGGAGTATTGGAAACAGGGAAATCTCTTTATTTATCTCCTGATTTTTTCTCTACCCACTTTGTTTTTGTAGGAGAGGAGTATTTAAAAGCTGCCTATCTTAAGGGTAAGGGAGTTATTACTGTGAGCGCTCATATGGGTAACTTCCCCCTATTTATAATTTATTTGGCCTTAAAGGGTTATCGTGTAGCAACTATTGCCAAAATACCCAAGAGAGGTCCTTTAGCTGAATTGTTTGAATCTCTTTCTAAAAAATTTGGGTTTCGTTTTATCCAAGCTCGGGGAAGAAAAAAAGCAGCCCGTGAGGCCTTAAGACACCTTCGTCAAGGAGGACTGCTTTTTTTACAATTAGACCAAAATGCCCCTCAACATCGGGCAATGATTCCCTTTTTTGGGTATTCAGTTCCCACTCCCAGGGGGCCAGTGCTTCTGGCCAAAAAAACAGGTGCATCTATTTTACCTGTGTTTATCTTAGATGAATCTAATTTTTACCATCAGGTATTTATTGAACCCCCACTAAAATTGGGGCGAAATATAGATAACAACCTTATCTACTTAATGCAACGCATTGAATTATATGCCCGTCGTTATCCAGAGCAATACTGGTGGTGGCATCGACGTTTTAAGAAATATATTGATTACAAACGATTATAGAGCCTTCATATCTAAACATATGGAGTCACTGGCGAGTTTAAGCTGGTGCAGGCACAATATTTAGTTTATTTTCTTAATCCAGGGTTCTGGTTTTATAATCACGGCAGCGATCAAACCATAGAGGCCTGTAAATAGAATAATCACAAGGTCAAAAAAATTTGCCTTCACATCTTTTGCTGTCAACAAGGTTAACTTTACCAACCTATTTATAGCCTAGCAGATTGCTCCGTTAAGCCATCAAGACCAGGCCCTTTCAGGGTGGCTTTCGCCAGTCTTGATGGCACTCCGCAATCTACTTTTTTAAAAAGTAGAGTTGGTTGAAAGGGAAAATTTTTTTCTTTCTCGCCAACCTTAATTTTTCAGGAGCACGCTACAAAGCGCTGTCAAAGCCGTAAGCCCAAAGGGTGCGGAGTGAAACGGAGCAGCTTTGACAGCAAGCGAAGCAGCGTGCTAAACTAGGAAACACGTTGGGTAAAGGAATAAAATGTCTTAATGTGCATCTGATTTTTTTCAACAGCCTGTCAAGGGAGGACTTTGCCTCCCTTGATTTTCTTTGATTAAAATTCTATTGCCATTTGGGTAAAGAATAAAGAGCCATTAGTTGGATTACCAGTAGGATCTCCTCCACCATATCCTTCATTATAATCATTATAAGCATAAGCTAGAGACCAGGTAAGGTAATCATGGAGGCCAATATTGGCACCAACTGCATATCTATTCCTGGGTATTTCATAAATTTCCTGAGCATCTAAAGAACCTTCATATCTAAACATCACCTCTACTGGTTTGGGTAAAGGCACATAATTCTCAAGCGCAGCACCTACTTCCACTCCCCAGACTCTAGGACGTGCTCCTTTTTCCCCAGAACGTCCAATAAGTCCTTGTCTTTCAAGTGTTGATGTGGCAGTCATATATTCTGCAGTAAAATATAGACCTCTATATTCACCGCTAGCATAAACAGCTACTCCATCAATGTCTTTTTCAGTTCTAAATTCTCCATCCCATGCACCTTCTTCATCAAAGTAATCTTTGAACCCGGAGGAATCAAGCACATTATTGATCCAAGAACCTCCTATTTCAAAACTATAGTCTTCTGTTGAGATGTTATAACACAGATTAAAACCAAAGGTATCTACCTGCCTGTTTTCTTCACTATCACTTACATCTGCATAAACCGCAAAACCCTCTAGGGTAATATTAGAAGGCCCAAAGTCCTGAGTATACCCAATGATAACACCTGGGTCCCAAATTTCACCAAAATAAAGGGTGAGTGGCAAGTTTATAAATGGGTCATCTGGAAAGTGTGTATATTCTTCTCTTTTCCCAAAGGGGTGATAAAGTAAGCCAGCAGTAAGATATAAAGGTATATTCTCTGTTGGTCCCAGCGTGACATGACCCTCATCTATAAAGAATTCGTCTACTTCAAACAGAGGCACTACAGCAACATTTATCCAGTCAGCCACCTCTGCCTCTATAGCCAATGCTGCAGTAGTAAGCTGAATTTCTGAATCTTCTACTCTACCCTTCACATTTTTATGACCAATACTTTCTAGCCAAAAACCAGCTTCTAATTCACCGTGAAACTCTATTCTCTTAGCTATAGTATCAATAATGCCCTTTTCTACCTCAGCAAAACAAAGACTACTAAAAAGCATAAAAACCGCCAACAATGTGCCTACTTTTTTCATGACTCCCTCCTACTTAATTTTTAAATTTTTTAGCAAAACCAATCGTTTTGCTGACACCCCTTTGTCTTAAATGAGTTTAACAATCCTGTTACCCTAATCACTGTGCTTAATTATTTCATCTCCCATACCTGAACCCAGATGACTGCATCCTGGGAAAGTTCCTTTCCGTTGTGTTTTAGATCCCCGCCTGCACCCAGGGCTGCAAAGCCCCACCAGCCTGCCCTGGGAAGACCAAAGGTAAATACACCATTTGAGTCTGCCTTGATAGTCTGGGTAACAAATGCATCATGAGGAGCCTCTACCTTGGCTTCCTTAACAAAGGCATTCCCCTTGATATCATGGTTCATGTACTCCACTTCGATCTCAGCGTTGGGCACTGGTTTGCCACCGCATGTGACCACACCGCGGAACACATTACCCACCCACAGGGCATAAGGTTTGTCCAAAGGGATAATCTCAACCGGCAGAGGGTCACCTACTGCTGCGTCCCAATCTGTTGGTGCACCAGCCACGTTGAAAATGACCTTGGTGCAATGCTGTATATATATGTCTTCTGAAGGTTCATAATAGGGAGCAGGCACAAAATAGAAGACATGATCCCCCATGCCTTTTAGTTTAACATCAGCCTCATAAGCCCTACCGCTATTGGTCAAACTCCTAAAGGTAATTGGCCTTAGTTTTTTTAATAAATCCCTTTTCTTTCCCTTGTGCATTACGCCAAACGCTATGGGTGGGTGTATCTCACCCTTTTCATCTTTTCCAATGTCCATGGTGTGACCTGCCTCAAATGGGTGGGTGAAGATCAGCTTGAGATTAATCTTTTTCGTTTTCGGGACGCTGTCCGGGCTATAAATCATCTGAAAATGGGCAAATGCAGAAATACTTAGCATAAATACAAATACCATACTTAATAACATAATTTTTTTCATCTCTTATCCTCCTTTCTATTCAGTGATGTCTTTACTATCTACCTTAACTGCATGACCTGGCCCTGCATCAAAGACCACTGTATAAGGGACATCTGGCTTTTTAAAGGTAAATTCACTATCTTCATTCATCTTTCCCTTTATCAATACCTTTCCACTCTTATCCAACACAGTCATACTTACGCCAGCAGCAGAAGAACCATCAGAGAATCCACCCTCACATGTCACAGTGCCATCTCCATTGTCACAACAAGAGCAAAGCGGGGTGTGGGCATAGGAATAATTAGCCAAAAACACCATAACTATAAGACCAAATAAACAAATTAAGGCCCTTTTCATTATCTCACCTCCTTTCTATGCAATTTTTGGTTCTCTTTTGATAAATCCCATTATTGCTGTGCATATTATTGCCAAGACATAAAAGGCAACCATTGCCTGAATTCCTGAAAGTCCTAAAAGATTTCCTCCCGTGAACACAAGGATTGCTATTATAAGCCCCAATATAATGGGGTAGATTGTGGCAAATAACATCCATTTTGTGCTTCCGGTCTCCAACCGCACCATGATCAGTGTAGGAATGCAGGGAGGATACATGGCCATAAAAAGCATTATGGCCAAGGCATGAAGTGGTGTCCAACCCGTCTCTTTCCTCTTCATCCTCTCCCCAAGTTGTGCCTCTTCACCTGGTGAAGATTGATAAATGCTCCCCAGGGTTGCTACAGAATTTTCCTTTGCTGCAAAGGAGCTAATGAGAGCAATATTTATGCGCCAGTTAAATCCTGCAAATCTTGTAAATGGCTCTATAGCACGGCCAACACGCCCCAGAAAGCTTGATATGACTGTCTCATCCTTGATGTCACGCCTGAGTTTCTTTCTTACCCGGGCAAGTTTCTTGTATGCCTTATAGACCTTTTTTGCATCTTTATCATCCTTTATCTTTTTCCCCTCAAGTTTATACTTTCCCTTTTTCACTATCTTGTAAAATTCAATATTTTTGGCCCTAAACTTTTCATCAATAGCCCTTTTTGCCTCCTTCCCCTTTGCCCTCATCATAGCAACCTTATATGAGTCCCAATATCTGGTAAATTCCATAAGCCCTTCGCCAGCCAAGCGCTTGGCATATGGATTGTCTTTTCCTATTTCCCTATAAAACTTTTCAATTGCCTGATTTGCCCTTTTTTCATAATAGGCCTTTCTCTCTTTACTTATTCCAGGCATGCTAATGAGTGCATAGACAATAGTGGCTACTGCGATAATGATGGTTATAACCTTTCTTACAAATAGCCATGTCCTTTCTAAACAACGGCGTAAGACACCAGAAATTGTAGGGATATGATAAGGAGGAAGCTCCATTACAAATGGAGCACTTTCTTTTCCCTTAAGCACAGTAATGTTTAAGGCCTTAGCTACACCAAGGGCTATGATTAGTGTGATTGTGGCTATAAAAAACATGGTAGGTGCCTTATATGCAGCAAAGAACATACCAATTAAGAGTACATAGAGTGGGATCTTGGCCATACAATTCATAAGAGGTACAGTAAGTATTGTTGCCATACGGGCCCTTTCATCCTTTATGCCACGGCACGCCATGACACCTGGTATAGCTCAGCCACCTACATATACACCACCCAATATATAAGGCAGAGTAGATTGTCCATGGAGGCCAAAACGCCTAAAGATACGGTCTAAGATAAATGCCATACGCGCCATATAGCCTGTATCTTCCAGTATGGCTATTAAGGCAAAGAGGATAAGAAAGATAGGGACATAATTTAGGACTGCCACAATCCCATCAATGACCCCTAAAGGTACTGAACGAAGGAGTGGGTCAAAGATAAACCCCTCATGGGGAAGGATTTTTGCCATAAGGTTTCTAAAGGAGGCCAAAATGGGCCAGGTATAATTGGTAATATTGTAGCCTTGGACTATAGAGAGTTCATATAGACCATAGATAACAGCAGCCAGGATAATAAAACCAAAGACCTTATGGCAGACAACTTTATCAATCTTATCAGATAGGGTTAAGGTTACTTCCTTTTTTCTCTTAATGACACCTTCTACAATCTTCTCTGCAGTAAGATAACGCCTTTGGGCGATGACCTTCTCGGGGGCCTCTTTATATTGAGATATAAATCTCTCCCTTTCTTTTTTTACATAATCTAGGATTTCCTTCCCATCTTTTAATCGCTCTTGAACAAGCCTTTCTGCCTCACTATCACCTTCCATAAGCTTTACAGCAAGCCACCTTAGGGGATAGCCTTGAGAGAGTGCAGATTCTTCTGAAAGCCTTTTTTCTAAGGAGGATAGTATAGGCTCTAGGGCATTACCATAATTAATGCGGATAAGGCTAGAATGGATATTTCCCTTGGCAACGTCCCATATTGCCTTCTGAATTTCTTTTTTCCCTTTCCCTTTATTACCAATTGTTGGGATTACTGGAACCCCCAACTGTCTGCTCAATTTGTATATATCTATCTCAAGTCCCCTGCTTTTTGCTACATCCATCATGTTTAAATCAATTACCAATGGAATTCCCATCTCACCAAGCTGAAATGCAAAATAGAGATTTCTTTCAAGATTTGATGCATCTACTATATCAACTACCAATTTTGGCCTTTCATGGAGGAGAAAATCCCTTGCTATGCGCTCTTCTAATGTGTATGAGGTAAGGCTATAGGTACCAGGCAAATCAACCAGTTCTATCCTATCTCCTTGAAACTTAAATACTCCAGTCTTCTTCTCAACAGTTACACCAGGATAATTGGCCACATGCTGCCTAGCCCCAGTAAGGAGGTTAAAAATAGTGGACTTACCAGAATTTGGCTGGCCGGCAACTGCTACTATAATTCTTTCCTTTTTCATAATGGTTCCACCTCAATACCTCTAGCCTCTGAATGACGGAGGCTGACATGATATCCTCTAATATAAAAATCAACTGGGTCTATAAGTGGTGCATTACGCACTACCTTTACCTTTGTTCCAGGCATAAAGCCCATGTCCATTAGGCGCTGCCCTGTAGCACCGCCTATATTTACCTTTATAATGCGGCATTCTTGACCAGGCTTTATCTCATCTAATGATGCCACTTTACCTCTCTCTAAATCAATTTAATTTAACTAAATTAAATAATGTAGCTTGGTTAAGCCACTTATCACAAAATTTTTTTCTTGTCAAGAGGTTTGACAAAATTTAATTTTTGAATTAAGGTTTTAATATTAACAAATGTAGACAGTTAAAGGTGGAAAATGAATGGCTTAATCCCACTCAGTATGGTAGATGGAAGCAAGGAAGTGACAGTAGTAGCCATAAATGCAGGCAGGGGTCTACAGGCAAGACTCTTTAGCCTAGGGCTCATTCCAGGGGTTACCATAAAGGTGCTCAGTAATTCACGTCCAGGCCCTGTGCGGATATCAATAAAGGATACAAGGCTTGCCCTTGGCTGGGGTGTAGCCCAGAAAATCATAGTAAGCGAATAAGCAAGTCCGTTAACCTATTCACCTATTTACCGATTTTTTATTCACCTTCTGCTGATGCTTCTTTAACTTCTGGAGATGTTGTTTTAATTTCTGTCAGTGCCTTCAAAACAAATTCCATAATTGTAGAGAAGATATAAATAAGAAGTGCTGCACCTAGTAAAGCTGGAATTATGTAAACATCCCAAATTCTAACAGGTTTAAACCAATGCCCAAAAATAGGATGGCCTAGCCAGGCCCCAATAAAACCCACACATATGTTATTAATCAGCCCCCTTATTCCCTTTATAGGCTCAATCCTGGCTACATATTGCATTAACAATGCAACAACGATACTAATTACTAAAAGCACCAAAAATGATAAAAAACCTATCTCTGTCATGGTCTCCTCCTATGTTTTATTTTGCTTCCACCTACTATCATTAAATTTTAATTTTATTAAAATATCTAACATTCTGTAAATCATGTTGAAATTCATTCTTTCAATGGCATAGGTATAATGTAAGACGCCCATCAGCAAATTGTTGATATCATGTGAAAGGCCTGCTGCCAGAAAACTTATGGCTTCCATACGCTGAATCTGGATTGCTTCAATGCATTTATGCCCTGAGTATGAGAGCTTCATGGCTACCCCCTTGTTTTTCTAACCATTTATTTAAGGCCTTTTTAAAAAGAGAAAGACTGGAACTCCTCAAAAAGAAAAAGGGCTTTCCCTGCTTTTTGCACCTCTTTTTAATCAGGACACAGGCTGTATGAGAGGTAATATCAATTGGACAAAAAATAACATCAGCCCGCTCTACTAATCTGTACAATTTTCTCTTCCCCCCATTACAGTCCCCACAATGGTGATAAAACCGACACTTAGAAGCACAAACCGTTTCTTCGTAACGGCTGGCTAACCGATCCAATCCTCCTACAACTAAAACCGACTTGCCCATAAGAACCTCCTTGAGTTTAAATAATTAAATTTGTTTATTAATTTAACATAATAGATAAATTACCATTATATGTCTGATATTTCAAAATTAAATAAACTCTCTAAGTCCCAGGCCCATAGGAGTTGATATTGTAAACTGCTTCGTAATTGTTGAAATTGTTTAATTTCTTCTGAGGTAGCCTCTCCTGTCTTTACCTTGGTCCTTAAATCAAAAAACCCTTGGGGGAAAATTTGGGGTTTAACCCAGAGAGTGATCTTTTTCCTTAGATGGTAATCTTTAATTTTATAATAGTAATTATCGGCATTTAGATACCGTGGGTCTTGAGAACCCTGACTAACAGTAGCAGCCAATTTTTCAAAGGCCTCCCTCGTCCCATGAGTGGTTTGTTCTGTGAATACTTCCAGATCCTCCTTGTTAGGAATATAGTCTCCTGCTTGATTTAAAGCCAGTTGGAAAGCCTTATAAGCGAAGAGAGCACAAAGGCATATCTTCTCGTTATCTTCAATACTATTTTCAATGGTATTGATTTCTTTTAGCTGGCCGTTTTCATAAATGACGATATCTGGAGTTATTGTTTCTGCTATTCTGGTTTCAATAATTTTTGATACATATTTTGAAGGAAGCAGTGGATCTTCAATGTAAAAAATCTTAATTCCATGAATATGTTCTTTGATTTCATCGGCATAACCAGGCACAAGTTGATTGGTAAGAAAACCTGGGGCAAGAAAGAAGGGAATACCAACGAAAGTCTCGTTATTTTCACAATAATTCTCAATACAATAATTTTTTATCTCTTTTAAGGAATCTAAAAATTCGTATGATAGGCTTTTAAAGGGAAGATTGTATTTAGTCAGAAGATAGTCACCCACTTTCTGAGAAAGACTGGTAAACATTGATTGCCAAGCATCAATAAATTCTTCATCACCGTGACCTATCAAAACCAAATTTGTATCTGAAATGGATAGGTCACCTCTTTGCAAAAACTCTTCTAACGCCCACACACGGTCAGCCAAGACTTTCACAGCAAAGGGATGATCATCTATCGCCCTGGTCAATTCAATGGGTAAAACTGTACTCACTGGTTCAAGTGGCTCCTCAGAAGGATTATCCGGCCTTAGGCCCAAGATGTATTTAATTTCTTCTATATGTCCGCTCTGGGAAGAGATAAATAAAGGCATAGCAATAATCTTTTCTATATTTTGCTCTTCCAGGGACGATACTGCTTCAGAAATATTGGGATGGGTAAATTCCAGAAAACCGATTTCCACAGGGAAAGGTGTTTCCATATCCTCAACAGCCCATTCCACATACCGATTCCAATCTTTGTTTGGAGAGCCATGAGCAATGACTAAAATACCTATATTAGGTGAAGTTTGAGCAGAAACCTGAGTAAAAAAGCCTAAAAAGATAAATAACCATAAAAAAACTAGCATTTTAGCTATCTTTTTCATTTTGACCCTCCTTGGTTAATTGGGCTGACCATGACCTTTTCTGCTATTCCACGACCGATAGAAACAGCAAGCTGATTATCTACAGTGAGATAAAAAATACATCCCGCATGTTTTGCCAGGCCGGATGTAGCCTTGCGAGAGATCAATTCAATCTCCTTACCTATTCCTATTCCCGCCTCTTTTAAACGCTCCTCCAAATGGATACCACCTATGAGGCCGGCGATCTTGCCCCTATCTCCTAGTGCAAGATAACTAAGCTGTAAGCTCTGCCCATCCTTTTCCACCAAAATTTTTGAGGCCTCTCCAGTGCAAAGCTCAAGTTCTTTGTCATCCACCTTGATATTAAAGCTCTCTTCTGCTACATGTCCGGTAACTTTTATCTTTGTGCCTTCTTTAAGTCCCAATTTTTCTAAAATGTCCCTCGCCTCCTTACCAGCCGCTATCCTCTTAAGTATCCCATTTTCTCCTGCCTCCATTTCCAGAAGGTGTTTCTCTACTCCGTTCACATCCATAATCACTTTGTCCGCTATACCCTGCGCCAGAACAAGCTTTTTTCCTTCTAGCTCAAGACCCAATGGTCCTCGGTGTTCATGGGTAAGGCTACCCTGAAAACTAACCTTTACCCCTTCTCTTATGCCTAATTCGTTAAGGTATTCCTTTAATTCCTTTCCTCCTTCAATACTTATCACCTCAAAATTTCTCACTTCTCCTTTAACATAGTCTGTCAGCCTTCCTACCTCTGCCATTTTTAAACCTCCTTTTTATTATTTTTAAGGCAGACGCCTCACCCGTCCCCCACATTTAGGACATTGCTTCTCCCGACACGGTAGCCCAGGTGGTAAAGACAAAACATAACCACAATTGAGGCAGACACATCTTTTCTGCCTACCTTGATAACCACTTAAGTAAGCATTAACACTAATGCGTCCGGGAACAGATAGTGATTGAAGGTTGTCTCTCTGAAACGCATCAAGTGCCCCTTTTACATTTTCCTGGTGTGTTTTAAAGATTTTAATGCTCGCTGTATGGAGAGCAAAAAGGGCATTAATATCTATATGCCTGACAATAACCACCTTTACTTCTTGGGCAGCTAACCATTGGCATACCTGGATGCCCACATCCCTGCTTTGTTCCAGGTAAGGATTTGATAAAAATCTCCCCTTTTTCCCATCGGTGAGGTAGTAATAATTTGATTCCCCAAAACGCTCATTGATCTTTTTGGTAGAGTTTTTCTCCTTTACCGGAATTGCTATCCACATTGTTTTTTACCCCTTTATTGTTTATTAAAGCAATTAATAAAATTATATATTTTAACATTTGAACCAAATAAAATATCCCATTTATTGAGATATGGTTTATAAATACTTTGTGGATTCGTGGCATCAATACAAAGATAGCTTTTTTGCGCAAATATTTTTCTGGGAAAAATAAAAAAGTAAAATTTTTCTTGAATATATAAAACCACTATTAATATGTGTGCCTTTTTAACACTTGGCGCACTTACACGCACTACATAATAGGTATGTCTATTTAATCTAGTCACTTTTGTTGAAATTTTAAATTTTATTAATTTATTATTTTTAATCTGCAGCAGACGCAATTTTACCTTACCATGTAATACAGGCTCTAATCCCATTTTTTGAAGTCTCTCAATAACCAAAGCATAAGCTTGATTTTTTAAATCTTTGCTTTCCTTCCACTTTTGGCACAACAAAAAAAGTTGTTTTTTAGAATATAATTCCCGTTTCCTATAGGACAAAAAACCTTTACCATATATTACATCACAAATTTGCCTGACCCTTTCTCTAGTAAGCCCGAATTTCCCCGCAATGGCGCTCCCTGAAAGAAAAGGGTCATGTCTTAAATCTTTAATCGCCATTAAAAGTTCCTCACCGTGTCTTTTTTGAAGCCCATGAACAAATTTTTCTAGAGTCATTATTACATTACCTCCTACTAAGTTATATAATTTATATTTGTTAAATTAAATAACATACTAGAAATAAGTTGTCAAGAGGAAAATTTTTTCAAAAATCTGCGATTGATTTTTGGAAAAAATTCCAACCTGCCCGACGGCAAGCAGGCGGGCCTGCCCGACGGCCGTGTCTGCCGACAGGCAGGCAGGCCCATTTTTTGTTCTAACGTCTCTCCTGGCAGACCTACCTGCCAACAGGCGGGCGAGCACTCCTTGACAGCCCCAGCCTTAAAAAATGATTTTTTATAATGTTATAGCTTAAAATTAAAAACAATTATCATACTGTGGGTAAGGTCAGTTACTATATTTGACCGTTTTGTTTTAAAGTTATTACTGTTTTGAGTAGCCTACCTTATCTTTTTAGAAAGCTTCTAAAAATTCTGGGGAAAGTCCTGGAAATAATCAACATTGACTATTAGAAATTTATGGCCTATAAAATAGAAAATGGGAATCATAATTCCTGATTATAATATTGGGGAAAAGCTAGGTGAAAGTCCCCAGTCTGTAGTATATAAGGCGTTTCACAAAAAAAATCCCAGGCAGCCATTAGTCCTTAAGATTCTAAAGGGAGTTTTGCTGTCTGAAGAACAAAAAAGATATTTTCGGCAGAGAATTGAACATCTTAAGGTTTTACATGATACCCGTGTTATCATTCCTTTATCTTTTAAGATAATAGGGGGTGTCCCGTTTTTCACTCAGAATTATTTTGATGGAATAACACTGGAACAGTGGGCCAAAAGACAAACCAAAATTGCCTTAGATAAATTTTTGGTTATAGCTTGCCAAATAGCCGAAGTCCTCCATAATGTTCATGAAGCAGGCATTATTCATGGTGGGGTCAAACCTCATAATATTCTAATTCAACCTAAGAATCTTGATATTCGCTTAATTGATTTTATAACCCCTTTAGATGTGAAAGATGTGAGTCATTTTATTTATGACCCTTATTTCATTGAAGGGACATTGGCTTATACCTCTCCTGAACAAACAGGACGTATCAACCACAGAGTTGATTTTTCTACTGACCTTTATTCCTTAGGAATCACCTTTTATAAATTGCTAACAGGAAAACTTCCTTTTTTTTCCACTGATCCTCTGGAATTAATTCATTCCCACTTAGCAGAGAAGGCAACACCTGTATGTGAATTAAATCCCGAAATTCCTTCTATTTTAAGTAAGATAGTGGCCAAGTTAATGTTAAAGCAACCTGAAAAACGTTACCAGAGTGCTTCAGGACTGTTGGCTGACCTCAAACAATGTCAGGATAATTATTTAACTACCGGTATAATTAGTGAATTTCCTTTAGGAGTTTATGACCGCAGCCATCGCATTACTTTTGTCTCTAAAATGGTGGGACGTGATAAGGAGACTGAAATTATCCTTGAGGAATATAATAAAGTGACTGATGGGGCTTTTTGCTGTTTATTAATTTCTGGGCTGCCTGGTATCGGAAAGACTCGTTTAATTCAAGAGCTTCAGAAATCCATTGTGGAGCATAGAGGTTATTTTACCTCTGGGAAATTTGATGTTTATCAAAAGAATATTCCATATAGCTCCCTTATCCAGGCCTTTAGGAATTTAATGAGAACTTTTTTGACTGAAAGTGATGAAAGGGTAGCTTTTTGGAGACAAAAGATTATGAAAGCAGTTGGAAATGATGGGCGGGTGGTCACTGATGTGATTCCAGAACTAGAAACCCTGATTGGCCCTCAACCGCAGGTTAAGCCACTACCACCTGTAGAGTCCAAAAATCGCTTCCAAGATGTCTTTGGCCGTTTTTTGGCCTGTCTGGCTGGCAAGGAACATCCCCTGGTGCTTTTTATTGACGACCTTCAATGGTGCGATGTGGCCTCCTTTGATTTTTTGGCTAACATCTTTGCTAACTACCAAGAACACCCCTATCTGTTACTTTTAGGAGCCTATCGTCATAATGAAGTAGATTCAAGCCATCCACTGACAAAGCTAATACGGAACATCAGGAAAAACGCTCAACCTTTAAAAGAAATTAGGTTGGAATCTCTTAAACCACAGCATTGTCATGAGATGATTTCTTATATCTTGGATTCTCCGCTTTCAGAAACCCAGGCCTTAGCAGATTTTATAACCGAATTTAGCGAGGGAAATCCTTTGTTTGTGAGCGAAATGTTATCTTATCTGTATAATGAAAATTTACTCTTTTTAAATGGAAACAGACAATGGCAATGGGACATAGATAAAATCAGGCAGTCTGATATGCCACCCACCATTGTAGCCCTTTTTTACTCAAAGATCAAAAAACTGCCTCCTGAAACCATTGAGTTGCTAGAACTTTGTGCTTGCATGGGAAACCGCTTCACGCCAGACGAGGTTGCATTAGTGAAAGAACTCCCGTTGTTTGATACATTTGAAAGGCTAAAGCCTGCCTTAAGTCAGCAACTTCTAATAGAAAATAGGGATGAATTGCGATTTGTTCACGATCGGGTACAGGAGGCAGTGCTCTCCACCATAAGAGCTGAAAGGAAAAGAAAAATCCATTGGGAGATTGGAAACCACCTGCTTTCTGTTATTCCCAAAGGAGCAGACTTAGAAAAACTGGATAACCTCTTTACCATTGCTTCTCATCTTAATTTAGGAAGGGAAGAGGAATTAGATAAAAAAAGGCTTTATCAATTGTCGGATATTAACTATCATGCAGGTAACAAGGCCTTAAATGCTTTAGCTACAGAAGCAGCTAATGAATATTTTAGACAAAGCCTTGAATTATTACCAGAGGATTGCTGGGAAATGCAATATCAGAGAACATTTAAGATTTTTCAAAAATTGGCCAAGACCGAGTTGATGTGTGGAAGATATGAGAACTCAGAAAAACTGCTGAATCAATTACTTGAACATGCTAAAACTGATTTGGACAAGGCAGAGGCCCTGGCAGAGCAAACCACTTCGCTTTCATCTATAGGCAATTTTATAAAGGCTATTGAAACCGCCAACCGCGGATTGGCCTATTTCGGAAAATCTATTCCAGAAGAACCTGAACTTGCAGAGGAGAAACGAGAGCAGTTAATGAATGAAATCAATTCCCAATATGGTGATAGAATTTGGGACATTCTTCTGAATATGCCATTTACCAAGAAAAGGAGGAGTAAAATTGAATTGGCCTTTTACAGTGAACTTATCCCTGACTTATACATGTCAGGTCTGGTGCCCCAACTATATCTTTCGGCAGTGCAGTCCACCAAACACTGTTTAGAAGGGGGCATGGATGAATCGGTAATTTACTCCTTTTCTATCATGGGGCTCTATCTGGGGGAACAAGGAAAATTTGAACAGGCTTTTAAGTATGAAGACCTAGCCCTTAATTTGTGTGAAAGATACCCCAATACCTTTGGGGCTACACGAGGGATGAATGGAGTTGCTTGGGTCACTATGCATACCAGGCATCATCCTCAAGAGATTGTTAACCATTGTTTAAAAGGAATTCAGTGGGGGAAAAACTGTGGTGATTTATATAATGCTGGACTCCTGTACGGGCCATTGATGTGGAGTCTTCAGGTGCAAGGGGCTGACCTATTGGCCATTGAAGAATATGCCCAAGAGTGCCTCCAGTTTTCTCAAAAATACCATTTAACCTTTTCTGTTGCCCTGGCTGAGGCCATGCAATCTGCTTGGATTGCACCTATGAAGAGAGATTACACACCCATTCCTATGGAGGAGAAGATAAAAAAATGGGAGAGGGAAAATCATATTTCTGCCGCAGGAAGCTACATTATCCATATGGCCTTAACTCATTATTATTTTGGAGAATATGAAAAAGCGGAACATTATTTACAAATACTCAAGCGCTATCTGAGAGGACTTACTGACCATCTATTAAAGCGACAGTGGTATGTATTTCAAGTGCTCAATGCCCTTAGGCTTTATGAAAGGAAAATCATTTATCAAAGCAAACACCAAGTGCTGTCTTATATTCAACCCCTAATCAAAAAGATTGAATCCTGGACTCAATATGGTCCCATGCTTAGGCCTTATCTGTCCTTTATCTATGCAGAATTGGAAAGGGCTATTGGTGATTTAAAAAAGGCCAGGAACCTTTACTTTGATGCTATAGCCATGGCCCATGAGCAGCGATATACCTTTCTAGAAGCTCACCTTAATGAAAACCAGGGAGAACTTCTCAGGGAACTAGGTGTAGGAACAGCCGAACTTTACTTTAAAGAGGCAGCTAGGCTATATAAAAAATGCCATGCCGAACGAAAAGAGTTTTTTCTTATAGAAAAATATCCACAGTATTTTGAAGAAAAAGTTTCTGTAACAGCTGGACCCCAACCCATTGCTCCTACCCTCCCCTGTTTAGATGCCGATTACCTAATGAAGTCTTCAACTGCTATTTCAGCAGAGATAGACCTGGATCTCCTCTTGGGAAAGATTATGAATGTGGCTTTAGAGGCTTCTGGAGCCCAGCATGGTTACCTTTTGATCGAAGAAGATAACACACTCCTGGTTGTGGCTGAGAGTCACATCAGCAGAAAAGATAAAACCCGAAATACTAAATATCACTTTGAACAGGCTACAGATATTTGTAAGGCTATTGTCCGTTATGTGTATAGAACCAGAGAAAGAATAGTTCTCAACAATGCTTCTCAAGAGGGAGAGTTTAAGGAAAATCCTGAAGTACAGGACATGGGGCTTCAATCTGTCCTTTGTCTTCCATTGATTAAACAGTCTAAGTTAATAGGGATTTTATATTTAGAAAACCGCTTGGCTGATTCAGTTTTTACTGCAGAAAGAACAAAGATGACCCAATTGTTAGCCTCTCAGGCTGCCATTTCTTTAGAAAATGCGCAATTAGTAAATAAAATGAAACAGGCGGAACACCAAATTAAGACCTCACTTAAAGAGAAAGAGTTACTTCTAAAAGAAATTCACCATCGTGTAAAAAATAATTTACAGATTATTTCCAGTCTGCTCAATCTTCAACTGGAACATATCAAAGACCAACAGGCAATTGAGGCATTTAAAGAGAGCCAAAACCGGGTAAAATCCATGGCCCTCATCCATGAAAAATTGTATCAATCCAAAGATTTATCAAAAATAGAGCTTGCTGAATACATCCAGACCTTAACCACTACCTTGTTCCGCTCTTATAAGACCTCTCCAGGCACTATTGCCTTGAAGATAAATGCCCAAGATGTTTTACTGGACATAAATATTGCTATTCCCTGTGGTTTAATTATAAACGAACTTGTTTCAAATGCCCTAAAATATGCCTTCCCTTCAGGTAAGGAAGGCGAAATCTGTATTAACTTATATCCACAAGATGACAAGATTATCTTGGTTGTTAATGATAATGGAATAGGTTTACCTAAAGATTTAGATTTCCAGAATCCAAAAACACTGGGTTTGCAGTTAGTAATGACTTTAGTAAAACAACTTAGGGCTACTATTGACTTGGATAGAACTAGAGGAACAGAGTTTAAGGTGACCATTCCTTATCAGAAATAATAAAATTTGATGGAGTAAAATCATGGCTAAGGCACAAATACTGGTGGTTGAAGATGAAGGTATCATTGCCCAAGATATACAGAATACATTAAAAAAATTGGGATATGCGGTGCCTGCCATTGCCTATTCTGGAAAGGAAGGTATTGAAAAGGCACAAGAAATACAGCCTGATTTGGTGCTGATGGATATCGTGTTGGGAGGAGGAATAGATGGTATTGAGGCGGCTGAGCAAATTCGTAGACGCTTCCATATCCCAGTGGTATATCTTACGGCCTATGCAGATGAGAAAACATTGGAGCGGGCGAAGATAACAGAGCCTTTTGGTTATATACTCAAGCCCTTTGAAGAAAAAGAATTATACATTACTATTGAAATGGCTCTTTACAAACATGAGATGGAACGGAGGTTAAAAGAAAGTCAACAATGGTTAACCACTACCCTCAAAAGTATAGGCGATGCTGTAATTGCCACAGATATAAATGGATGTGTGATATTTATGAATCCTATAGCTGAGTCCCTAACAGGCTGGAAACAGAAAGAGGCTAGCGGGAAACATCTAAAGAAGGTCTTTAATATCATAAATGAAAAAACAGGTAAGCAAGTTGATGATCCGGTTACTAGGGTGCTAAGAGAGGGTATTGTTGTGGGACTGGCGAATCATACCATATTGATAAGCAAAGACGGAACAAGACGATCTATTGATGATAGTGGTGCTCCTATTAAAGATGAGAATGGAAAAATCATAGGTGTGGTTTTAGTCTTCCGTGATGTTAGTGAAAAACGGAGGATTGAACAAGAGCTAATGAAGGCAGACAAATTGAATTCTCTGGGTATCCTTGCCGGGGGTGTTGCTCATGACTTTAACAACATTTTAACCGCAATCTTGGGTAATATTATTCTGGCAAAGGAGTTTACAAGACCAGGAGAGAAAATATATGAAAGATTGATTGAGGCAGAAAAGGCGTCCTTACGAGCCAAAGGTTTAGCTCAACAATTACTTACTTTTTCTAGTGGTGGGGCACCGATTAAGAAAACCATGTTTATTTCAGAATTACTAAAGGAATCGGCGCTTTTTGCCCTTAGTGGGAGCAATGTGCAGTGTGAATTTTCTATATCCAATAACCTCTGGGCAGTTGAAATAGATGAGGGGCAAATCAATCAGGCGATCAACAATTTAATTATTAATGCCATTCAGTCTATGCCAGAAGGCGGAAGAATTAAGCTAACCGCAGAAAATGTCACTGTAAGTGAAGGAGGAAAAAAGGGAAGATATGTAAAAATATCTATTGTAGATCAAGGAATTGGTATACCAAAAGAGCACCTTCCCAAAATATTTGAGCCTTATTTTACTACCAAACAAAAAGGGAGCGGTTTGGGACTGGCTATTGTTTATTCCATTATTAAAAAACATGGCGGGTATATTGAGGTAGAAACTGAACTTGGAGTGGGAACAACTTTTAAGGTCTATCTTCCTGCTTCTTTAAAAAATGTATTTGTGAGAAAGGGACTTAAAGAAAAAATTCAGACCGGGAAGGGGAAAATTTTAGTAATGGATGATGAAGAATTAGTTAGAAAGGTAGTAGGTGAAATGCTTGTATTTTTAGGCTATGAGGTGGAATTTGCTGAAGAAGGAATTGAAGCTATTGAACTATATAAAAAAGCCAAAGCACAAGGGCAACCATTTGATGTAATCATAATGGACTTGACTATTCCTATAGGAATGGGAGGCAAGGAAACCATAAACAAGTTATTGGAAATAGACCCTACTGTTAAGGCCATTGTTTCAAGTGGCTATTCTACTGATCCAGTTATGACAGAATTCACAAAATATGGATTTAAGGGATTTATAATTAAACCCTTTAAAATTAAAGAATTAGGTGAGGTGTTATACAGAGTGATAATGGAGAAATGATGTTGTTTGTCAATTATGTGATTTAATAGTATTCTATAAACATGGGACTGAAAGAACAGTTAAAAGAAAAAATGGCCTTGGATAAACTCTATGCCTCTGCATTAGAAAAAATAAGGAGACATGAAGGGAAAATCATGGCTGCGAAAGAGGCTGTTTTAAATTTTTTAAAGAAAAATCACTATGAACTGGTAGAAACAAGGGAACTCAAAATCTATACTCATGATGAGGACATTGTGGTATTGGATAATGAGCTTCCTATTTATCGCCATACTACGATAGAAGATGTGGCTATGCGCCGGAACCCCACTATTAAAGAGATGGTAAGCTTTACCAATATAAAAAAGATTCTAGTAAATAGTGATATTGCTTTTAAAAAACGTCTTGAGGCTGTTGATTATCTTTATAAAAAAGCTCTATCTCAATTAGACCTGAAAGGAACACCCTTTGAAATAAAGCAAATTTTTAAAGAAACCATATTGGCCTATGAAAAAAATGACCTGGAAAAAATAGAAGAAGGTTTGGAACTAATATTTGAGATATTGAATTATAAAGAGGTAGGGCCTGAATTGAAACATCCCCCAGAACTTATTTATGGCATTCCAGAAAATGACCAATATCGTGATTTGGTAATTATTTCTCCTGACTATACAGAGATAAAACTCATTAGAGGCAGTTTCTCAACCACAGGAAAGGATACTTTAGCTCATCTCAACCGTATAGTAAGTGGAAAAGAAAGGGCTGATATAGAAGGAATAGATGTGTTTATCTACTGGGAAGAACAGGCATTAAAGTCACCTCTATTGAAAGAATAAGCTTCCTGATGAATTCAAAAATATTGAAGTTCGCCATCCTTTCTCTAGCTACTGGATTGGGCATCGGTTATCTACCAGGGGCACCTGGAACTTATGGCACTTTGTTGGCCATGCTTATTTGTTTTCTACTCCCCCATTCCTATGGATACTATTTGGTATTTCTTATCTTTGCCACATTTATAGGTATTCTAGTTGCTGAAATCGCCCAGAGATACTTCCCAAAAAATGACCCCTCACAGATAGTGATTGATGAAATGCTTGGTTATTGGCTGGCGATTTGGGCTTTGCCTTTAAGGTGGCCTTATATTATAGGGGCTTTTCTTTTATTTCGTTTTTTTGATATAATGAAACCATACCCCATTCGTTCCTTGGAAAAAATGAAAGGGGGAATGGGTATTGTTTTAGATGACATGATGGCAGGTTTTTATAGTTGGTGTATATTACAATTAATTAACCTTTGGGTTAAATGATGGCTATAGGAGAAATTATTGCTATTGGTGATGAATTACTGGTTGGAGAAGTAATGGACACTAATAGTTTTGAGCTTGCTGGAGAGTTATATAAAGCAGGTTTTGTAGTCAATCGGATTACAGTAGTAGGAGACGAACACCAAAGTATCCAAGACGTTCTTCTTTCTAGCTTAAATAAGGTGGACTTTATTGTGTTGACTGGAGGATTGGGGCCCACCTGGGATGATAAAACAGTGAAGGCAGTAGCAGAGGCTCTGAACTTGCCTTTAAAGCGAAATGAAGAAGCCTATCAGCATTTAAAGACATGCTTGGCCAAACGAGGAAAGAAATTTTTACCAGCTCATGAAAAAATGGCTTTATTACCAAAAGGTAGCCAACCCATCGGCTTAGCCTTTCATGCCTGTGGTTTTAAGTTGCTTTATCAAGGGAAACATTTATATTTTCTCCCAGGTGTACCTAAACAAATGTCAAAAATTTTAAAAAACCAGGTGTTACCTGATTTAAAAACTGCCTTCCCTTCACCTTCTTTAATTTATAAAAAAACCTTGCGTATCTTTGGTCTTTCTGAGAGCGAGGTAGAAGAAAAAGTAGCTGAGCTATGGACTGATTTTCCTGAAATAAAACCCAGCTCACTTCCTTGTTTCCCAGAAGTTCATCTGGTCTTACGCTCACCCCAAAAGAAAATCCTTAACCAAGTAGTAGATAAAATAAAAGATATCTTAGGCCATGATATTTTTGGCGAAGACACAGAAACCATGCCCCAGGTAGTAGGAAAATTGCTCCTTAAAAAAGGTTATAAATTGGCCACTGCTGAGTCATTAACTGGTGGTCTTATTGGCCACCTTATTACCAGTGTAGCTGGGAGTTCTGATTACTTTGATCGGGGGGTAATTACTTACAGTAATCAAGCCAAGATGGAAATCTTGGGGGTTCCAGCAGAAATTATAGATACTTATGGTCCAGTGAGTAAACAAACTGCTAAATACATGGCAGCAGGTGTTCGTCATTTAGCTAAAAGTAATGTGGGGTTAGCAGTAACTGGTTACGCTGGCCCTACAGGTGGCCCAGAAGCTCCAGTAGGAACGGTGTTTATTGCCTTGGCCAAATCAGAAGATGGTATAGAAGTGAGTGAGTATTTCTTCAGTGGCTCAAGAGAAGAAATAAAAATGCTTACTGCCATGACTGCCTTAGACAAATTGAGGAGATATCTGATTTCATGATTCGGAGTTTTATTGCTATTCCTTTACCGCAGTCTGTGAAACAGAGTTTAGAAGAAATTCAAAAGGAATTAAGACTCATCTTTCCTAAAGTGAACTGGGTAAAGGCTTCTAACATCCACCTTACTATTAAGTTTTTGGGGAATATAGAAGAAACACAAATTTCTGCTCTAAAACAGGTAATGGCTGTGGCAGCAGAAAAAATAAACCCTTTCAGCTTACAGGGATATGGCCTTGGAGCTTTTCCCTCTTTAAACAGGGCACGGGTAATCTGGATAGGACTTCAGGGAGACCTTGCACCGTTAAAAGCATTACATAATGCTTTGGAAAAGGGATTAACTCAATTAGGTTTTCCTGAAGAAAATCGCAATTTTGCTCCCCACCTTACTTTGGGAAGAATTAAAAAAAGAATAAATACCCAATTATTATCAAAAATCGTTGAAAAATATGGAAATTTCACTACGCCTTCCTTTATAGTAAAAGAAATTGTATTATTTAAAAGTGAGTTACATCCTAAAGGAGCAAAATATACAGCCTTAGAAAAAATTATTTTTAAAAAGGAGTAAGTTATGAATACACAAAAACAGCAAGCAATTCAAATGGCCATGAGCCAAATTGAAAAACAGTTTGGCAAAGGGGCCATCATGCGCCTGGGGAGTAGGGAAAAAATCTTTGATGTTCCCTCTATCTCTACTGGGGCACTCTCTCTGGATCTGGCCACCGGCGTTGGTGGTATACCTAAAGGTCGGGTAATAGAAATTTTTGGACCAGAATCCTCTGGGAAAACTACCCTTGCCTTACACATTATTGCTGAGGCCCAAAAACAAGGTGGGGTAGCGGCCTTTGTTGACGCTGAGCATGCCCTAGATGTTTATTATGCCAAAAAATTAGGAGTAAACACAGATGAACTCCTGGTCTCTCAGCCTGACTATGGCGAACAGGCCTTAGAAATTGCAGAAATGTTGGTAAGAAGCGGAGGGGTAGATATCGTAGTGGTAGATTCAGTAGCTGCCTTGGTGCCTAGAGCTGAGCTGGAAGGAGATATGGGTGATAGTCATATGGGATTACAAGCCAGGCTTATGTCCCAGGCCTTACGAAAATTAACAGGTATTGTGAGTAAATCTCACACATCTTTGATTTTTATCAACCAAATCCGGACAAAAATTGGGGTAATGTTTGGTAACCCAGAAACCACTACCGGCGGGAATGCCTTAAAATTCTATGCTTCTATGCGTATAGATATTCGTCGGATTGGACCCATCAAGGAGGGAGAGCAGGTAATTGGGAATAGAACTAGAGCAAAAGTAGTAAAAAATAAAATTGCTCCTCCTTTTAAAGAGGCAGAATTTGATATCATTTATGGCGAAGGTATATCCCAAGAAGGAAACATTTTAGACCTAGGAGTAAATTGGGGTTTTATAGAAAAAAGCGGGGCATGGTATACTTATAAAAACCAGAGATTAGGTCAGGGTAGAGAGAATGCCAAAAGTTACTTAAAGGAACACCCAGAAATAAAAAAAGAGATAGAAAAAATGATTAAGCAAAAAGCGGGTTTAATAAAAGAAGAAAAGTCAAAACAACCATCCCAAAAGACCCAGCAACCTGGATAATGTTACTATAAGGAGATGTTATGTTATCAACGGAGATTCGAAAGCGATTCTTGGATTATTTTGAAAAAAGAGGACATACTATAGTTCCATCTTGTCCTTTAATTCCCCCTGGTGACCCCACTTTACTTTTCACCAATGCAGGTATGGTGCAGTTTAAACGGGTATTTTTAGGTGAGGAAAAGAGAAGTTACAAACGGGCAGCCAGTTGCCAAAAATGTGTACGCGCAGGGGGGAAGCATAATGATTTAGAAAATGTTGGGCATACTATTCGTCATCACACATTTTTTGAAATGTTGGGCAACTTTTCCTTTGGAGATTATTTTAAGGAAGAAGCTATTGCCTATGCGTGGGAATTGGTGACTAAAGAATTTGGCTTATCTAAGGAAAAACTCTGGATTACTGTGTTTAAAAATGACGATGAGGCCTATCAAATCTGGCATAAAAAAATAGGCATTCCCACAGAACGTATTGTGCGCCTGAGTGAAAAAGACAATTTTTGGTCCATGGGGGAAACTGGTCCTTGTGGTCCTTGTTCAGAAATTATTTATGATTTAGGTAAAAATTTTAGCTGTGGACGACCAGAATGTGCAGTGGGGTGTGACTGTGACAGATGGTTAGAACTTTGGAACCTGGTATTTATGCAATATAACAAAGACAGTGAAGGGAGACTTACCTCTTTACCCAATCCTTGTGTGGATACAGGAATGGGCCTAGAAAGAATGGCTATGGTAATTCAAGGAGTGGATTCTAATTATGAGACAGATTTATTTAAACCTATCATAGATGCCCTTTGTAATATGACGGAAATTTCTTATGGTAAAGATGGAAAAAAAGATATCTCCTTTCGAGTAATTGCTGATCACAGCCGGGCCATTAGTTTTATTATGGCTGATGGAATTTTGCCTTCCAATGAGGGACGGGGTTATGTCTTACGAAGGATTTTAAGAAGAGCTGTGCGACATGGTCATAATTTAGGTCTAAAAAAGCCCTTTTTATATACCCTTACTGATATTGTTAAAGATACCATGGGAGATATCTATCCTGAAATCAAAGAGGCACATCCTTTAATTAAAGAAATTACCCAAAAAGAAGAAGAACGTTTTCTGGAAACATTAGATTTTGGTCTTAAACTGCTGAGCCAAGAAATAGAAAAAATTAGGCAAAAAACAGTACATATTCTTCCTGGGGAAACCGCGTTTAAACTTTATGATACTTATGGCTTTCCTATAGATATTATCACTGATATGGCCAGAGAAGAAGGGGTGGAAGTAGATATCGCTGGTTTTGAAAAGGCCATGGCTTTACAAAAAAGCCGTGCCCGAGAAGCACAAAAAGCTGGCACTGGTATTTTGACTGGAACAGATATTTATACAGAATTTACATATAGAGGAGAAAAAACGGTATTTGTTGGTTATGAGACTTTAGAAACCAGGTCTAAAATCACCCATTTAATAAAGAAAGGAAAGGAGTTAAAAAGTATCAGAGTGGGAGAGGAATGTGAGCTTATCACCGAAAAAACGCCTTTTTATGGAGAAAGTGGGGGACAGGTAGGGGATACAGGTATTATCATCTCGGGGCAAGGGGAGGCTGAAGTAAAGGATACTCAACGGGCAGGAAACATCTTTGTGCACTTGGTAAAGATAAAAAAAGGTAAGTTTTCTGTAAATGATGAAGTGGAATTAAAAGTAGATGAAAAGAGACGTTTAGCCATTGCTTGTAATCACACTGCCACCCATCTTTTACAGGCAGCCTTAAGAAATATATTAGGAACCCATATTAAACAAGCAGGTTCTTTAGTGGCTCCTGAACGTCTGCGTTTTGATTTTACCCATTTTGCCCATATAGACCCTGAAATATTAGAAAAAATAGAACTTTGGGTAAATAGGAGTATCCGAAAAAATTTACCTGTAGAAACACAGGAGATGCCTCTTATTCAAGCCATAAAATCAGGAGCTATTGCTATATTTGAAGAAAAATATGCGGATATGGTGAGAGTGGTTTCCATTGCTGGTTTAAGTAAAGAGTTATGTGGCGGTACCCATGTTAAACGTACTGGAGATATAGGGTATTTTAAAATTCTCTCTGAGAGCAGTGTGGCTGCAGGGGTGAGACGGATTGAGGCCGTTACAGGGGAAGCAGCCGTAAAATATGTCCAAGAAAAAGAACGTCTTTGGCAAAATTTAGCCTCTCTTTTAAAGGCAAAACCAAAGGATATTTTGTTAAAAATAGAACATCTCTTGCAACAGAATAAACAAATGGAAAAGGAAATTACTGTCTTAAAGTCACGATTAGTTAGTAGACAGTCTGAAGAAATATTAAAAGGAGTAAAAAAGATAAATGGCATCTCTGTTTTGGCCACCGAAGTCCCAAATACAGATATGGAAACATTAAGGCAAATGGGAGACAAGTTAAGAGATAAATTAAAAAGTGGGGTTATTGTTTTGGGAACCCGTACCGATAGTAAGGCCCTGTTATTGGTCATAGTGACCCAAGATTTAACCCCAAAGATTCAGGCCAATGAAATTATAAAAAACATTGTGCATTTTATTGATGGGGGTGGGGGTGGAAAACCAGAAATGGCTCAAGCCGGTGGGAAGAAACCAAAGAGGTTAAAGCAAGCCCTAGAAGGAGTCTATAAAATCATTGCTAATTTACAAAACTAATCTGATTTAAATCCAAAATCCGTGATAACTTTAAAAGTAGATTATAGGGTCAAACCTACAAAATACAGTTGACAAAGAAGGTATTCCTATGATAACTCCCAAAATCCCTGATTGATTTTTGGACAAAGCCATTTTATAACAACTCCTCTAACTCTCTGTGTATCTTTTGACTTGGCTTTTATCCTTGGCTTATTTTTCAGAAAATATAAAAACAGCTATGATAGAATACAAAAAATTTGTAAGCCCTCAGGCAAGACAAGTCTCTTTTAAAGCTATTTTCAAACTTTAAGTCCATTTTCAATTATATCCATAATTTCATTTTTACTGACAAATTCATTCTTTCTTCCCTCTTCAATAGCTTTACTTAGTGCAATATCTTCTATAACTTCCTCTACAATCTCCTTAAAAAATTCCCGTTTCTCTGTAAAAAGCTTAAAAATTATTTCTTCTAATAGTTGTTTGAGTTCCTGCTCTTTTAAAATTATTTCCATCTCGTTCCTCTATAAATTTCGTTTTAATTTTAATTTTGACACTTTTCAAAAATTTTTCAACCCAACGACTGAGGTCAGCAGCGAGCGGGAAGCGAGTCCGCTGCACCGATTGGTTAGATGTTATTTATTCAGAAAAAGGAATCTTTGCCCTGGAGACGCAAAATGTTTAATAGCCCTAAACCGCAGAGAAGGAGAATTTGAAAGATATAAAGGTGAAGAAGCAGCCATTGTGGAAATTGTGGATTGCGGTGAATGTGAAGGAAATAGAAATAGGGCTTTGCTCAGCTTTGGTCTACTTAAGATGCAACTTGTAGCCTTAAATGAGACTGTAGATGCTATCCATGTAGGAACTTGCATTATGAACTTTTGTCCCCGAAAGGACCATATTTTGGAAGCTTTAAAGGAAAAAGCAGGAGTAGAGATTATAGAAGGAACTCATAAATATATGCCACCCACTATATTTTAGTTTTTTATACTGCCTATGAGGAATTAAAGACATAATTTAAAATAGACCCTGCTGTCCCTTAGTTATCTTTATATGAAGGTGTTGGTAAGCAGTAGAGGTGGCAATACGCCCCCGGGGAGTGCGTTGTAAATAGCCTTTTTGCACTAGATAAGGTTCATAAACTTCAGAAATAGTATCTTTCTCTTCTCCAATCGCTGCTGCTAAGGCGTCGATTCCTACTGGTCCTCCATTAAACTTCTCAATAATAGTCCGGAGAATTTTTCTATCCAGACAATCCAGCCCACATTTATCTATATCCATAAATTCTAGGGCCTCATCAGCAACCCGTTGGGTGATAACCCCATCTGCTTTGATTTGAGCAAAATCCCGCACTCTTTTTAAAAACCGCAAGGCGATTCTAGGAGTGCCTCGCGAACGGTTGGCAATTTCAGCAGCACCTTGGGGTTCAATTTTTACATTTAAACGCTTAGCAGCCTGAAGGATGATCTTTTGCAAATCTTCTGGAGTATAAAAATCAAGGTAAATAAAAACTCCAAATCTATCTCTTAATGGTGAAGTCAATAAACCTGTTCGGGTAGTAGCTCCCACTAAAGTAAAAGGTGATAAATCTATTTTAATAGTGCGAGCATTAGGTCCCTGACCAATAACCAGATCTAGCTTGAAATCTTCCATTGCAGGATATAAAATTTCTTCTATTACAGGATGTAAACGGTGGATTTCATCAATAAAAAGCACATCTTTAGGGTTTAAATTAGTCAAAATTGCTGCCAGGTCCCCTGGTTTTTCCAAAACTGGTCCGGCCGTGGCTCGTAAATTAACACCTAGTTCTTTAGAAATCAAATAAGCGAGAGTGGTTTTACCTAAGCCTGGTAAACCATGTAAAAGGACATGATCTAATTCTTCCCCCCTGTTTTTGGCTGCCTCAATAAATACTTTTAGTTTTTCTTTAATTTCCTCTTGACCTAAAAACTCGTCTAGAGAACGGGGGCGAAGCCCTATTTCCTCTTTAGCTTCTTTATCTCTGGCTAAAGGTTCTACTAAACGAAAGTCATTCATAATTGCCTCAAGACTTCTTTAATCAAGTTTTCCAGACTGGGTGAGGAAGAAAATTGTTTTAGCGCCTTTTGTAAGGCACTCACTGCCTCTTGCTTTTGATAACCAAGATTTAGTAAGGCTGAAAGGGCACTGTTCCACATAGTATCATCAATTTTTTCTTCTTTAACTGACTTGGTTTTTTTCTTCCAGGTATCTCTTAATTCTAACAACACCTTTTGGGCCATCTTATGGCCAATTCCAGGTATGGCCTTAAGGCGGCGAATGTTACCTTCTAGGATAATATCTCCAAATTCAGATGGAGAAATACGGGACAAGACATTTAAAGCCAATTTGGGACCAATTCCAGAAACCCCAATCAATTTGGCAAAAAATTCCTTTTCTTCCAAGGAAGAAAATCCATATAATTTCAAAAAATTTTCTTTTAAATAGGTATATACATGGAGCTGAACCTTCTCTCCTGGTTGCGGTAAATCAGAAAACGTGCTCAAAGATACCTCTATTTGATAACCTACCCCATTAGTTAGGACCACAATATAGCTAGGTAGTTTTAAAAATAAGATTCCTTCTAAATAACCAATCATAAGCGTAAATGCTGTAAATGACACAAAGCTACACCTAATGCGTCTGCTGCGTGCTGACCAGGTGTTTCTTTTAGATTTAACAACCGCTGCACCATATTCTTCACTTGTTCTTTATGGGCCAAACCATATCCTACTACTGCCTGTTTTACCTTTAAAGGACTATAGGAAAAAACAGGTAAACCGCACCTTTCTGCCAAAAACACAACCACTCCCCTTACTTGACCTAAAGCAAGGGCGGTTTTGACATTGTTTGCCAGATAAATTTCTTCTATTATTACCTCATGAGGATGATATTTTTTTATAATTGCTTCTATTTGTTCATAAAAAACACACAATTTTTGTCCTACTGGTGCTTTTTTGGGTAAATGAATTTCTCCCCAACAAAGACAAGAGAAATCCCGACCATTCCGCTCCACTATGCCATAACCACTTTGCAATAAACCTAAATCTATACCTATGACCCGCATTAACCTGCTTCTGCCTCTAAAATTTCATCTGGAATGTCAAAATTGGCATAAACTTTTTGCACATCATCATGGTCTTCTAAGGCGTCCATAAGTTTCAATATACGTTCTGCTTGGTTTTTATCAGTAATCTTTACTACATTTTGGCAAATCATAGTGATTTCTGCCCTTTCATATTTTAAGCCTGCTTTATCAAAAAATTGTTTTATGTGTTCAAATTCCTCAGGGGCAGTAATCACCTCATACTCGTCTTCCTCTATCTTAATATCCTCTGCCCCTGCCTCAACAGCCACTTCCATCAATCTTTCTTCCTCTATTCCATCTTTGGCAAAGGCAATAACGCCCTTTTTTTCAAACATCCAAGAAACACAACCTGTCTCACCCAAATTTCCACCATATTTATTGAACAAGTATCTCAACTCACTTACTGTACGGTTACGATTATCAGTGAGGACAGAAATCAAAATAGCAATTCCCCCTGCTCCATAACCTTCATAGGAAACCTCTTCATAATAGCTTCCTTCTAATTCACCTGTTCCTTTTTTAATTGCCCGCTCTATATTCTCTTTAGGCATATTTTCTGCCTTGGCTGCTTCTATGGCGGCCCTTAACCGAGCGTTGCTATCAGGGTCTCCTCCTCCCAATCGTGCGGCCGTGATAATTTCCCTAATTAACTTGGTAAAAATCTTACCTCTTTTAACGTCTGTGGCTGCCTTCTTCCTCTTAATTTGTGCCCACTTGGAATGACCTGACATAACTAACCCCTATTTCTTTTTTAAACCAATTAAAAAAACCTCTCTACTCTTAGGACGTGAACTTTCTGGTTTAAACAGTTTAACAAAAGAAAAAATCTTTTTACATTCTATCAAAAATCCTTTGGTTTCTTTTCCCTCAAATAACTTACATACAAAATGACCACCTGGTTTAAGGAGGTCATGAGCAATGTTCAACGCCCTTTCTGCTAATTTAAACGAACGATAGGCATCGCCATCCTTATTACCTGTAGTCAAAGGAGCCAAATCACTTACTACTACATCAAAAAAAGGGGCTAATACTCTAGCCTCCTCCTGCTCCCATTTTAATACATCTCTTTGCCAAAAACGAACATGTGAAGGTAACGTTACCCATTTTAAAGGATTAATATCAATACCTAAAACTAATCCCTTTTTCTCCACTACTTTGGCAATATATTGCAACCATGAGCCCGGAGAAGCACCTAAATCTAAAACTTTGTTGCCTTTTTTAAAAAGGTGATAGCGTTTATCCATTTCTTGTAATTTATAGACAGAGCGGGCTACATAACCTTCTTTTTTTGCCTTTTTAAAAAAGGCATCCTTTGCCGCATAAATCACATTTAATTTCTACCATATCTTTAAAAATTTGACAAACAGTTATGGATATTAATCTTCAAACTTGTTCAACATATATCTTATTCTTTAAAACATATACTAAATAGGCTTCACAATGATAGTTAGGGAAGATTTTTCTCAGAATAGTTTGATATTGTCTAACTTGCTGGATATATTCCTGTTCTCTTTCAGGATTTAACTGGGTCTTGTAATCAAGAACTACTATTTTATCTTTTAAAAGAACTACCCTGTCTGGTCTATAGGATTGAATTTTATCCTGGATAAACAAAAGGGGACACTCGGTTAATACCTTATTCTTTGAGAAAAAATAAGGTTGTAAATCAGGACAATTAAGCACCCTTAAAGCCCTATTTTCTATATCTTCGAAGTCTGTTTTCGTTAGATAAAGGCCATATTTTTCTCTTGCTCTATCTATGGCTTTTTTCACATTGTCTTTTTTGCTTCTTAGCCATGACATCACATAATGAAAGGCTTCTCCAAAAACCTGTTCTAATTGAGGATGATTTAATACTATAAGCTCAGGGGTTTCTGTTTTAAATGGCCGTTGTAAATGGCTTATTTCAAAAGTAGATTGAAAATAATAAGAAGGTTTTTGAGGGGGTTTTGTTCGTGGCAAAATTTCTCCCTCTCTTTCCAAACATATTTCTGAGATGTTTTTTAGGGTATTTAAATCTAATTTTTTTCTTAAGGCCCTAACTACATAATTTAGCCAACAGTTTCTGGGTAATCGGTAATTTTTGCTGGGTTGACCTATCATCATCAAGATAGACTTGGCACGGGTTGAGGCCACATAAAAAAGATTTAGCTCATCTCTTAAGTGTGTTTCTTCAGCATATGCCTTTACTTCTTTTAAAGTAGGGCTAAGTGCTGCTTCATTCTTATCGGGTTTAATATAAATACCTTCAAGTTTCATGCTCTCAGGGCTATATTTAAAGATGAGTTTGTCCTTATTTTTTAAACAGTCATAGCCCATTTCTGGTAAGATAACAGCTTCAAACTCCAATCCCTTGGCCTTATGTATAGTCATGACTTGAACTGCATCCGCCATAGCCTCCTTTGCTTGGGATAAATACTCTTTTTTTTCATTAACATAATTTAAAAATTCCCGTAGGCTCCTAATATTGTTTTTTTCAAATTCATAAGCGATATCTAAAAGTGCCAATAAGTTTTCTCTATCGGGATAGATACTAAAAAGGTTAAATATCTCATAAATTTCTTTTAATAACTGAGGTAAGGGCACCAAATCTACCTTTTGCCAAATTTGTTTGACCTTTTCTTCTATAGCTGCAGGCAAGGCAGATAATAACGGCCTTTTGCTTAAAGCAAGACGGTGTATTTCTTTAGGAGAAAGGTTGATAGCCTTAAGGAATGTGAATAACTCAATTTCTTGTTGAGGGTCATCTAAAAAATGTAAAAGGGCTAATACTGTTCGTGCAGCCGGGGCCAAAACCAATTGCACCTGAGTTTCTGTGCCACAGGGAATATTTTTTGCCTTTAAAATAGGAAGGAATTTATCTGTAGTGCTGCTTTTGCGGACTAAAATAGCGATGTCTTTATAAGATAGACCAGCTCTCTTTAATTGCTGAATTTTTTTTGAGATGAACTCCCCTAAATAACTATGCTGGTCATCGTCTGGAGACAATAGGGAAAGTTCAATATAAAAGGGTGAATCCTGGTTTTCCTCTGAGGGTTTTTGAGGATAAAAAGGAAATTTCTCATTTTCAGCTAAATCCTTAAACACTATATTGACAAAGTTTATAAGGCCTGCTGCGCTACGGAAGTTTATGGGAAGGGTTTTTTCTGTTATCCAGCCTGAAAAACGCCTTTTCACATAGTCAAATAAACCTACCTCTCCTCCACGAAATCTATAAATAGCCTGTTTTTTGTCCCCTACATAAAAAAAAGAACCTGCGGTATCTCTAGTTCCAATGCCTGCTATTAGTTCATTCACCAAAGGCTCTAAAACTTGCCATTGAACAACACTAGTATCTTGAAATTCGTCTAATAATAGATGTTTTACCCGTTTATCTAAACGATAATAAAAGAATTCTTTGTTTCTAGCCAGAAGTCCGTCTTTGACTAATAAGTTATAAGTGAGACCTGCCAAATCCGAAAAGGTGATACAATTTTCACGCTTTTTAATAGTCTCAAAACAATGATAAAAACGGTGATAGAGACGGAGCAAAAGCCCTACTTGCCATTTATTCCCTTGTTCTACATATTCCATAATGGTTTGCCTTAGTTTTTCAAAGCTAGATTCACAATCAGGTGGAAGATTTTTAAAGTATCCATGGTCATTAAGAGAGGATTTTGATAAGAAGTTTATTTTAAAAATTTCTTTAATATTTTTTCTTTCTTTAGCCTGTTTTAGTTTTTCTATCTCCTGCTGTGCACCCTTGTGTTTTAAGTGGGGAGTAAGGGTTTTAATAAAGCATTCAATGGCAGCAAATACCCTTTCTGTTTCTTTCAAGTCTGATAAATCTAAGGATAAATTTTCAAAATAGGTTTCTTCTATTTCCTGGTGGTGAATAAGACAAGTAGAAAAAAAATCTTTTAGCCAGGCACGAACATTGTAATCCCTTCTAGCCAACCCTAGACGGTATATTTCTAAAATGCCTTTTTTTAAATTTTTATCTTCATTAATTTCAGTGAAAAGTCTATCTAATGCCTCTTCAAACATAATTTTTTCTTTGGCTTCATCAGCAATTTCTACATCCAGACCAACACCTGTTTCAAAGGGAAAAAGGCGGATAATACTAGAAAAAAAACTATCTAAGGTGCCAATCTCTAAGGCTGAAAAATCATTTAACAAGGCCTGATAAATCACCAGGGCCTTTTTTTGTAATTGTTTGGGTTCAATCTGAGGAGGTAAGATATTAACTATATCACTGTTTTTGGAGTTCTTTCCAAGGGTGATGCAATCTTTGAGCCATTTTAATAATCTCTCCTTCATTTCCTGGGCTGCCTTATTGGTAAAAGTAAGGGCCACAATTTCTTGAAAAACCTTTCTTAATTCTTCAGGATTGGTAATAGAGGATGATATTTGCCCAAGCAATAAATGGAGCAATCTTAAAGTGAGATTATAAGTTTTTCCTGTGCCTGCACTGGCCTCTAAGGCAATATGAAAATGGGGGTCATAAATTTCTGAATCCATGATGGGTTATTATTTAATATAAATAAACTGTGAATTTGTAAAGAAGAAAATAAATGTTAAAGTTTCCATATTAAGACATTTATTCCTTTCAACCAACTCTACTTTTTTTATAAATTAGGTTAGTGAAGTTAACCTTAAGGATATTTTGCGTGAGGTGTATGGTGGGGTTCAGCAGCATTAAAATGCAAAGCTATTAAAAATTGCGGATTTTGTGATGTGCTTTTACAAAATATTTCCCAATTGCTTTTGCAACCAATTGATTCTTTTTATTTTTAACTTCAGCTTCAGCTATACAAAATCCCATCTTTTTCTTAACAATATGGGCATTGACATATAAATTTTCTTGTGCTGGGGTATGAAACTCTATTTTAAACGATTTTGTATAACAAAGACCATAATTTATGGTAATAATTACAGCCATTGCTGTATCTGCTAACGATGCAATAGCCCCACCATGGATAATCCCATGGGGATTTGTTAGCTCTTTTTTATAAGGTAAAAACATTAAAATACCGTTTTCTTTTACTTGGATATTTTTCATTCCTAAAAGCTTTTTAAATTCGTCTTTGCCGTACCACCTGTGAATTTCTTCCAGAATATCTTGCATTCTTAAAAGCCTTTCAAATTCTTATGCAATTTTATCAAAATTCTCATAAAATTGAATATTACATTGCAAATTTGGACACTTTTTATTTCACACTACTACCTCTTGGGAAATCTTGTAAATGTGAATATCATGTGATATATTTTTAATATGGCAGTGAAAGAGTTGAAAAAACTTTATAGGTTTTTTCAGCAGGCTGTTAGAAGTAGTTTTTATGACTTGGGCATTACAGCACCTGAGATTACATACTATATAGCAGAGGTTCTTACTGAGTTTGCCAGGACAGATAGTTTATACAAAATCAGAGATGCTCAAGGTGAAAAACTCACCACTATAGTTGATATGTTGCTTGAAGCCTCTATATCTTACAGAGAAAGAGAAATAAAAAAGCATATTGGTGATTATACACTCTTTATGAGTGGTATATTCAGGGAATATGTAGAGAGACGGGGTTTCTTAGGGTTTTATTTAGAAGAAGGTAGAAAGGCATATTTTTCTGTTTTTGATTTTAATAAATCCTTTCTTTTTTGGGAGTTGGCTAAGGATTTTGAGCTTTATTCTGGGGCCCTAGATTATATGAGAAAAACATTTTTTAAAGGCCTTAAAGGAAAAGACCCATTTTCAGATTTTGCCTATCAAATCTCAAAGTATATACATTAATCAGATGCATTTAACCCAACTTTCCTGGTTTTTGTCTGAAATTGCCCTAAATTGAGAAAAACGAAACATATTTTGAAGGTATAGCAAAGGGAAATGAAAAGTGAGCTATAATTTCAAAAAATAGAAAATCTTTATATATTTTTTTTGTTCTAAACTCCGTATTTGCAAAATACCAGCCAGGAAAGAAAGCTTTTTTTCTTCCTCTTTTTTTTCATAGTTAAATAAGGGAAATAAGTGATATGTTTCTCTCTCTTTATTCTTCTTATGGGTATATAATCCCCAAAACCAATTAGTATAGCTCTTCTGAGCATTTCTTTCATGATAATAAATTCTTAAAATAGGTGCTATGTTTCTTTCAAAACCAGGGTGTTCAATGGGTAAAATAGCAGGAAAATAGGCTTTTATATGATTATTTTCTGCCTTATAATAATAAAAAGGCCAAAATCGGGCTAGCTTTAAAGTCTGGTTACCTGTCTTATCATATCGCCTTTCATAGCGGTCAAAAACCAGAAAAAAATCTGTCACAATAGTTTCTTTTTTACCCTGCTCTATTTGGTGTTTGTAAAGCGGGTAAAGCCAATAAGTGCTCTCCTTTTCTTTATCTTTTTCATGGATATAAAAGGGTAGAAACCTAAAGGCATAATAATCTTTCCCTTTTGACCATCCAAGTATGGGCCAAGGAAAATCATAGTGACGATACTCTTTATAATGGTGGACTCTAAAAAATGGCCATAAAAAAGTATAGGAATAACTAACAGGAGACTTATCAGAGATATAAAAGGGGAAGACAGAAAAATAGGTATGTGGTTCTGAGGTATTTAATTTTGTTTTTTGATAGAGAAAAATAGGCCATAAGAAAAAATACTTGGAAAATTCTCCCTGTTTACGGTCATAACCAAAAAGGGGCAAAAATTTGAATCCTTTTCTTCCTGCACCTTTATGGTAGCTGAAAAAGGGCCACAAAAAACGATATGTGTGTGAATCTGCCTTTTTAGAACTGATATAAAAGGGCCATAAAACAAATTTAATTTCATCTCTATCAAAGCGTTGTTTATATTTCCCATAAATAGGAAAGATACCCCCATACTTTTCACCAGTTTTAGTCTTTCCCCAAAATACAGGGAAATATTCTTTATAGCTTTCTCCTTGGTGTCTTTCTTCTTGATTTATCAAGGGAAGGAGTTGGAATCTTTTTCCCCAATTATCTCTCCTGTATCTTATCAAAGGATAAAGAATATCCCAGGAAAGGCCCTGTGGTGTCTTTTCATAAGAAAAAAAAGGACGGAAGGCAAAAGTTTTGAACTCAGGCCCTTTTTGGTATGAAAAAAAAGGACCTACGGCCTCAATGGATTTTGTCTCTTCTGAAACATAATAATTGAGTAAAGGAGATTGAGAGATTTCAGAAGATGCCTGAAGTGGTAAAAGCACCAGGATGCATAAAAAGAGGTATCTCATTATTATTTAGCAATACCCACGGCAGTGCCTATTACACTGAGTGGAGTTTGTTCCCTCACCGTAGCAGATGTTTCTCTAACATTACGTAATGTTTCTCTGGCTTCCTGGTAAAGGGTTTCGTCATTAATAAATTTCCCTAGTGTCCCCTCACCTTTTTCTACCTTGGTTATAATATTGTTTATCCTGTTAATAGTATCATTGGCTTGGTCATAAAGGCTTTCGTCCTTCCATAATTTCCCTATAGTACCCTTTCCTGCCTTGATATCAGCCACTAAATCACTCAAATCATCTATTGTATTTTCTGCCTTTTGATAAAACTCCTCATCATTAACCAGCTTTCCCAATGTGCCTTCTCCCCTTTCTATTTTAGCCACGATATTATCCAACCTGTCTGAAAGGTTCTCTAAGTCCTTATAAAGTTTATCTTCTTTGACCAATTTGCCCAAACTTCCTTTTCCCCTATTTATATCTTGAGAAATGTCTGCTAAATTAGCTGAGGCTTCTTTTATATTTTCTGTAATTTCTTTTAGGCTTTCCTTTTCTGTCTTTAAATAATCCTCTATTTCATTTAAAATAGAGTCCACATTGGCCACAGAAGTTGTATTGGTAAGGGTCTCTTTTGGCTTAATAAATTCTTTAGACGTCCCTTGGACAATTTCTAAATATTTTGTCCCTACCATACCATAACCCCGTATCCTTACCTGAGCATCTTTGGTAATTTTTACATGAGGTTTAATTAAGGCAGTTACTTTGGCCTTTCCATTTTCCAAGGAAATCTCCTTAACCCTGCCAATCCCCACTCCAGCCATTAAAACACTATTATTTCTTTTTAATCCTGCTACATCGTCAAAGACAGTATAAATTTCATATCCCTTCATGACCAGCAATTTTTTATATTTGGTAATTTTGATAGTCATATAACCCAAGGCTATTAATCCTAATAGCACAAAAATTCCCACTTTAAAGGCCAAACCTGTGGTTTTCATCTTTTATCCTCCTTAAAAACTCCAAAATATCAAATAATTAAAAATGGTAGTAAATATATAGTTATCTATAAGTATCACAATCAAACAAATCACCACTGTTTCTGTTACTGCATTACCTACACCAGCTGCTCCCCCTTTGGCATAAAAACCTTTATAACAGGCAATCACTGGGATAAGGAAACCAAAGGTCATGGCCCTCAATATACCCCTAAGAATATCAGAAAAATCAACGGTTTGGACAGTATTTGCCATATAGCTTCCAGCATTGACCCCCAGCATTTTCACTGAGGCTATATAACCCATAAATACTCCAGAGACATCACAAAAAATAGTCAGAATAGGCAACATAATAATACAGGCCAAAAGACGGCGGCCTACTAGATAATGAATAGGGTCAATGGCCATTAGTTCTAAGGCATCTATTTGCTCTGTTACTCGCATGGTGCCTATTTCGGCTGCATAGGCTGCTCCTACCTTAGCAGCTACCATAATGCCTGTAAGTACTGGTGCCAACTGAGCTACTACTGCCAGGGCCACCGTTGAACCCAACCACTCTTCTGCTCCTAATTTCACAAATCCTACATAACTACCCAAAGCTACCACCATCCCAGTAAACATTCCCACTACACAAATTACTGTGAAGGATTTAATTCCTACAAATTCTAACTCTTGAAAGATTAATTTCCATCTAAAAGGGGGTGTAAATATGGCTTTTAAGGCCTTTATAAAAAAGATGGTTACTTGACCTAGTTCAATGATAAATGTTTTTAACATAATTTTATTCTAAGAAACTGCCATTTTTTTTCAAGTAGTAATATTAAAAATTTCTTGTTTTATATATGGTTTCTGTGAAATCCCTTTCTTTCTCAGGAAATAAGCTTAAGGAAAAATAACCTCTTTTAAAACACTCTAATTTGGCATCAGGGTCCTCAGGACTAGCTAAAGTGCCTGTGTGAGGGTCTATTTTGGCGAATACTACGCTTGGTGGAATAGGGAAGGGTCTGCTAGGCAAGTCTTTTTCTACTTTTTGCATAAAATAAAGCCAAATAGGAGCCGCTGCCTGACCACCTGTTTCCCGTTTTCCCAAACTTTTCAAATCATCATAACCTACCCAAACCCCGGTGATATAATAAGGGGTATAGCCTATGAACCAAGCGTCGGTGTAGTTATTAGTGGTGCCTGTCTTACCAGCCACCGGTCTTCCAAAGGCCTTCACTTTTCTTCCTGTGCCCCTTTTTATCACATCTTCAAGAATATTAGTGATAATATAAGCCGTATCACTATTGATTACTGGTTGAGGATGAGGGATGTTCTCTTCCAATACGTTTCCTCGCCTATCTAAAATTTTTATAATTGGAGTGGGCTTAATATATTGTCCCTGATTGGCAAACACAGAGAAGGCGGTAGTAAGCTCTAATGGGGACACACAGCTGCTTCCTAATCCTAAAGAAAGATCAGGAGTTAAAGGCGAAGTTATTCCCAAACGACGAGCATAGTTAATAACATAATGAATCCCAATGTTATTTAATAATCTTATAGTTGCCACATTGCGGGAATGCACTAATGCCTCCCGTAGAGATATCTGCCCATAAAAACGATTTTCATAATTATGGGGCCGCCAGACCTTTAATCCTTTTTTTGCCTGATGCCTGTCTGCCGAACTGGCAGGTTGCACATAAATTATGGGATAATCATACACTATTGAGGCAGGGGTATAGCCTTTATCTAAGGCTGCTGCATAAACGATGGGTTTAAAAGCAGAACCAGGTTGGCGGCAGGCTTGCGTAGCACGATTAAATTGGCTTTTTTTAAAGTCCATTCCTCCAATCATGGTCTTTATCAAACCTGTTTGTGTCTCTATACAGAGTAATGCTCCTTGCATTTCCTCAGATTCATTCTGGGTTTTATGCCTGGCCTTAATTTCCTCAATACCTTTCAATAAAGCTTCTTGAGCCATGGTGTGCATAGCAATATTGGCTGAGGTATAAACAGAAAGACCTCCTTTATATGTCAAATCATAACCGTATTTTTTTAAAAGATATTGTCTGAGATATTCCAAAAAATAGGCGGTAAAGGGTTTTTTATACTCTAATTTATGAAGATTAATAGGGGTATTTAAAGCCTGTTCTGCTTCTTCAGGGATGAGATAACCGCATTTTACCATTCTGTTTAACACATATTGCTGTCTTCTCTTAGCCCTTTGAAAGTGTCTGTAAGGTGAGTAATAGTTTGGTCCTTTTGGTAATCCAGCTAACATAGTAGCTTCTGCCAAACTCAGTTCACTGACATGTTTTCCAAAATACACCCTAGAGGCAGCTTCTACCCCATATGCCCCGTGGCCAAAATAAATCTGATTAAGATAAATAGTCAAAATTTCTTCTTTAGTTAAATGTTTTTCCAAAAGATAAGCCAATATAACTTCTTTAATCTTACGAGAAATAGTGCGTTTTGGAGAAAGTAATAGTGACTTTACTGTCTGTTGGGTGATGGTACTCCCTCCCTGGATGATTGCTCCAGCCTTGATGTCTTTTATCAAGGCCCGTAACATTCCCAGCCAATCAAGACCTTTATGTTCATAAAATCTCTCATCTTCAGCCGCAATGAAGGCCTTAATAAGATAATGAGGCATTTGCTCCAATGTGGTAAAATAGCGTCGTTCACTAAAAAACTCCCCTAATATTTGTCCATCATCTGCATAAACAACCGTGACCAGAGGTGGTTGATAATCTTCAATATGTTTAATATTAGGCAAGCTGAGGAAAATATAACCTCCATAAATAAAAACACCCAATAGGCACAGACAAATAAAAATGAAGAGATATTTTATTACCCGCATCACCCCAAATATAGCACAGCTAAACCCTTTGACAAGTTTTTGTAAGCATGTTATTTGTTAACATAGTGAAACGAAAAATTTTTGCTATAGTATCTTGCCTTATAGGTATTTTTTCCCTCTTTGTGGCTTCAGCCACTGTCTTTAACCTCCCCTACCTGAAGCCCATCAGTCAATGGCTTGCTTTAAAACTTAAAAAAATATTTGGCTTTAGCCTGTTTTTTCTCCCTTTGCTTTTTATCTATTTAGGCATCCAATCTTGGAAAAATTTTGAGGTTAAAAAAACTGTTTTTATTTTATTGGCTTTTCTATTATTAATCTTAGGCTTTTCTTCTATTTCCCATTTTGCCTTTAGTTCTGGTGGTGAAATAGGCGTATTTTTTCACCATTTATTAATAAAACGTTTTCCTATCTGGGGTGTGTGGTTAATAGAAATGTCCTTTATTTTTGCCGGGCTTATTTTATTAAAAGGGATAAATTTTATATGTAATATCTTTGACAAATTGTTTTTTTGGTTAAAACAACCCTGGATAAAGTTCTATAGTTGGTTTAAAACGGCCTTTAGTCTCAAACCATCTACTTACTCAGAACCAAAAATTCAGGTAAAAAAAGCTAAAACAGAAAAATTTCCTCAAATAAGTGGAATTTGGCATTTCCCTAGCTTAGACTTATTTAGTAGTGATAAAACCCTACGCCATAAATATCCCAATAATGCCCATTACCAGGCTACGGCCCAATTACTAAAAGAGAGTTTAGAAGATTTTGGTATTGATGGAGAAGTGACCCGAGTTAATCCAGGTCCAGTGGTTACCTTATATGAGTTTGCTCCTTCTCCAGGTATAAAAATCAGTCAGATTGCCTCTTTGGCTGATGACTTAGCCCTTAAACTAAAAGTAGGAAGTATTCGGGTAGTAGCTCCTATTCCAGGGAAGTCTGTGGTAGGAATTGAAGTCCCAAATGCCCAAAGGGAAATAGTGTATTTGCATGATATTCTTATTTCACCTCCCTTTCAAAAAACAAAACAAAAACTTATCTTGCCCCTGGGTAAAGATATCTTTGGGAATCCAACAGTAGCAGATTTGACTAAGATGCCTCATATGTTGATTGCGGGGGCTACAGGCACAGGGAAGAGTGTTTGCCTGAATAGCATTATCTGTGGTTTTTTAATGCGATGCACACCAGAGGAATTAAAGTTTCTTCTGGTTGACCCTAAAAGGATTGAGCTTTCTCATTATAATGGTATTCCTCACTTACTCTACCCGGTAATTACCGATATGGAAGAAGCTAATCAGGCTTTGAAGTGGGCGGTTTGGGAAATGGAAAAAAGATACGAACTATTAGCAGAAATGGGAGCAAGAAATCTTGAAGGATATAATGAGAAAGTCAAAGGTCTTTCCACTGAAAAAAGGGAACACTTTCGTCCATTACCTTATTTAGTAATTATTATAGATGAGCTAGCTGATTTGATGATTATTGCCTCTAAAGAAGTGCAAACTTCCTTAATTCGATTAGCTCAGATGGCTCGGGCCGCTGGTGTTCATCTAATTCTGGCCACCCAAAGGCCATCAGTAGATGTGCTAACAGGTGTCATTAAAGCCAATTTTCCTGCTCGCATTTCTTTTCAGGTTTCTTCAAAAGTGGATTCTAGAACTATTTTAGATACTATTGGAGCAGAAAAACTTTTGGGTATGGGAGATATGCTTTTTCTTCCTCCAGGCACAGCCAGATTAAAGCGACTTCATGGGGCTTATGTATCAGAGGAAGAGGTAGTTAGGTTAGTAGACTTTTGGAAGTCTCAGGCCGAGCCTCAATATCTACCTGGATTTGATTTTGAAAAGGAAAAAGGACAAGCAGACTTAAACGGTGGTTATGATGACGAAAAGTATCAGGAGGCAGTGCGTCTAGTAGTGAAGACCGGAAAGGCCTCCATTTCCATGGTGCAACGTTATCTACGCATAGGCTACAATCGGGCTGCCAGGCTAATTGAAAGAATGGAACAGGAAGGTATAGTCAGTCCTTCTGATGGTGTGCGACCTAGACAAGTATTGATAAAGGAATTGAAGGAATAACTCTAATTTTTGGTAGCGGTGGCAGGATTTGAACCTGCGTCCTTTGGGTTATGAGCCCATTTCTATAGCTGTTTTTAATCTATATCTAAATGTTCCCAAAATCCGCGTTTGCCCTATAAGAAGCCCTGCAGGTGTGGTATAATAAAGCAATTTCGAAAAACTCCAATTCACCTAAAAGGTGAAAACACACTGGTAAGAACAATGATAAAACAAAATTGGAGGAAAAAGAGAAAGTGCGCCAGGACTTCGTCAAAGTAATTTTAACGGAGATCCAAATGATAAGCGCAATGGCTCAATGCAGAATGCAAATTGAAAAATGCAAAATCGCCTTCTGTTAAATTGGAACGTTAGCACGTTTACACGTTTGCACGTTAGAACGTTGTAAATGGGAATTGGAAATTGGGAAATGGGAATTTCTGTTTTCCGTTTTCTATTTTCTTAACTGTATTTTGTAGGTTTGAACTTTCCATTTAAAAAGTCAAGTAAAAAATGGAAATATTTTTTAAGCAGCCTTCTCCATTTCC
>NZ_CP013015.1:2070696-2086736 GCF_001577525.1 Candidatus Desulfofervidus auxilii
GAAAATAGAAAACGGAAAACAGAAATTCCCATTTCCCAATTCTAACATGTAAACGTGTCAATGTGTAAACGTGTTAACGCGCATAAAGAAGGAAAAGAAGGAAAGGGAAACGGGAAACAGAAAATAGGAATAGGAAACGGAAAATAGAAAATAGAAATTCCCAGTTTCCATTTCCCAATTTCCATTTCCCAATTTCCAATTCCCAATTCCAACGTGCTAACGTTCCAATTTAACAGAAGGCGATTTTGCATTTTTCAATTTGCATTCTGCATTGAGCCATCCTGCCTGTCGGCAGACAGGTGCGCTTATCATTTAGATCTCCGTTAAAATTACTTTGACGAAGTCCTAAAATTGATGACCAGTTTTGTTGACAAGTGATAAAATAAATGGTAGAAAGCCACACTTCCTTGGAGAGGAGGTATATTTTTTATTTTTAGGAGGTTTTGTTAGATGCAGTTTAAAGGTAAAGTGAAGTGGTTTAACGCTAGTAAGGGTTATGGTTTTATCCAGCGTGAAGATGGATCGGATGTGTTTGTGCATTTTTCAGCAATTGAAGCCCAGGGTTATAAGACCTTAGAAGAAGGTCAAGAAGTTGAGTTTGATGTAGTAGAAACTTCTAAAGGCCCACAAGCTTCAAAGGTAGTGCGTATTTAGTTAGATAAAATTGACCCTCAAAAGCCTGCCTTCAAAGGCAGGCTTTTTCATTTAAGGGGTTTCTTATTGCCTTTTTTAACCTCATAAGTTACAACTGCTCAAAAATAAAAACTGGAGAGAAAAAATGGAAAGAACACTTACTATGATTAAACCTGATGGTGTAAATAGAAACCTCATTGGTGAAGTAATAAATAGGTTTGAAAAAGCAGGTTTAAAGGTAGTAGGTTTAAAAATGCTTCATTTGACCAAAAGGCAGGCAGAAGAATTTTATGCTATTCATAGAGGAAAACCATTTTTTGATGAGCTCACTACCTATATGAGTTCTGGCCCTGTTATTGCAATGGTCTTAGAAGGAGAAAATGCAGTAGCCAAAACAAGAGAAATTATGGGGGCAACTGATCCCAAAGAAGCAGCACCAGGAACTATTCGGGCCGATTTAGCCCTCAGTAAGGGCGAGAACACAGTCCATGGCTCTGATTCTCTGGAAAATGCTGCTATAGAAATCGCATTTTTCTTTAGCCAATCTGAATTATTGCTTTAAATATAGCTCCGTGATATATTTTAAAAGTTTAAGGAGTTTGCCATGATTAGAAATCCTGTGGTAGCAGGGCAGTTTTATCCCAGTGAACCCAAGATATTAATTCATTATTTAGAAAACTATATTAAAAAAAGACCTAAGGAATCTGCTTTGGGGGCCATTGTCCCTCATGCAGGTTATATGTATTCAGGTGGTGTAGCAGGTGCAGTCTATGGATGCCTTCAATTGCCTGATACATTCATTGTGCTGGGACCTAACCATTCTGGTATGGGAAAGCCCTTTGCCGTGATGGATAGTGGTGTTTGGAAAACACCTTTAGGTGAGGTTTCTATTAATGAAAATTTAGCTCAAGCTATTCTTATGGAGAGTGAACTTTTTACGCCTGATGTCATGGCCCATAATTATGAACACTCTATTGAAGTCCAATTACCGTTTTTACAATATTTAAAGTCTGATTTTAGTTTTGTTCCTATTGTGCTTTCTCACACTTGGTATAGTAATTGTGAAATTATGGGCAATGCCCTGGCCAAGGCCATTCAAAAATTTGGAAAACCTACACTTATTATTGCTAGCAGTGATATGACTCACTATGAGCCTCATGAAACCGCCAAAGCAAAAGATAGTTTAGCCATTGAGCAAATACTGGCTCTGGATGCGGCGGGACTTTATGAGACAGTTCATAGTAACAATATCACTATGTGTGGGATAATACCTGCTACGGTGATGCTTGTAGCCACAAAATTGTTAGGCGCAAAAAAGGCTGAACTTGTGAGTTATGCCACTTCTGGGGATATTTCAGGAGATTATAGCCAAGTAGTGGGTTATGCTGGCATAATTATAAAATAGGAAAAATGCAGAAAGTTATTACCCGTTTCCCTCCTAGTCCAACAGGACATCTCCATATTGGTAGTGCTAGAACAGCATTGTTTAATTGGCTCTTCGCTCGTCACCACCAAGGAACATTTATTTTACGGATTGAAGATACTGACAGACTTCGTTCTAAACAAGAATATGTAGATAGTATCTTAGAAGGAATGAAATGGCTGGGACTAAATTGGGACGAGGGACCTTATTTCCAATCGCAAAGAATGGAGATTTATAAGAACCACATTCAACGTTTACTTACTCAAAAAAAGGCCTATTATTGTTATTGCACCCCAGAACAACTAAAGGAAAAACGACAAATTGCGCTGGCTCAAGGGAAAAACCCCGGTTATGATGGAACCTGCCGAAATAAAAATCTTCCTCCTAGACCTGGTGCAGTAGTCCGTTTTAAGAGTAATTCAATTGGAGAAACGGTTTTAACGGACCTTATTCATGGTCCTATTATTTTTGATAATGCCCAATTAGATGATTGGATTATCCAACGGAGTGATGGGACCCCTACTTATAATTTTGTGGTAGTAGTGGATGATGCTACCATGGGAATTACCCATGTAATTAGAGGTGATGACCATATCAATAATACCCCAAAACAGCTTCAACTTTATGAGGCCCTGGGGTATAAACCTCCTCAATTTGCTCATGTGCCTATGATTTTAGGTCCAGATAAAGCTAAATTGAGTAAAAGACATGGGGCTGCCAATATTTTAGAATATAGAGAGATGGGGTTTCTTCCTCAGGCAGTGGTTAATTTTTTGGTGCGTCTGGGTTGGTCTTATGGAGACCAAGAGGTTTTTTCATTAGAGGAATTAATTGAAAAATTTGATATTAGTCACATTGGCAAAGCAGCGGCCGTCTTTGACCCAGAAAAACTCTTATGGTTTAATGCCCATTATATTAAAGAAACCCCTGATGAAATATTAGCAGAGATACTTTTACCTTTTTTAAGAAAGAAAGGTTATCCATCAACATCCATAGAATACGTGATCAAGATCATTCCTAGCTTAAAACCACGGGCAAAAACCTTAATAGAAATGGCTGATATGGCAGATTTTTATTTTCTGGATGATATTACACCAAATGCCAAGGCAAAAAAATTTTTGGTGCCTGAAATAAAACCAGCTTTAACTGAGATGTTAAAAGCTATTGAGGCTATGCCTTCATTAAACGAGTCAGAAATTGAACAGATATTTAAGGAAATTAAAACCAAATATGATTTGAGCACCCGACAATTTGCCCAAGCTATTAGAGCGGCCTTGACCGGGAGAACAGCCAGTCCTGGTCTTTTTGAAATAATGGCTATTATGGGAAAAGAGAGGGTAGTAAAACGAATTAAAAAAGTATTGGAAGTATTGTAATTTTAACTCAACTTTGACGCTTGACAGGCTGTTGAAAAAAATCAGATGCACATTAAGACATTTTATTCCTTTATCCAACCTGTTTCCTAGTTTAGCACGCTGCTTTGTTTGCTGTCAAACCTGCTCTGTTTCACTCCGCACCCTTGGGGCTTACGGCTCTGGCGAAAGCCACCCTGAAAGGGCTTGGTCTTGATGGCTTAACGGAGCAATCTGCTAAGCTATAAATAGTTAAGCGCAATGGCACAATGCAGAATGCGAATTGAAAAATGCAAAATCGCCTTCTGTTAAATTGGAACGTTAGCACGTTGGAATTGGGAATTGGAAATTGGGAAATGGAAACTGGGAATTTCTATTTTCTATTTTCCGTTTCCTATTTCCTATTTTCTGTTTCCCGTTTCCCTTTCCTTCTTTATGCACGTTTACAAAGTTGCAAGTTAGAAAGTTTGCAAGTTAAAAAGTTGCAAGTTAGAAAGTTATAAGTTGTTTTTCAAAGACTTAAGGTATTTAATAAAGCCGTTAGCACGTTTGCACGTTTACACGTTAACACGTTGACACGTTAGAATTGGGAAATGGGAACTGGGAATTTCTGTTTTCCGTTTTCTATTTTCTTAACTGTATTTTGTAGGTTTGACCCCCATTCCAAACGGCAAATTTCTCTTTAAAATAAACTAACAATTTCTTTAGCAATTTCTTGTGGAGTTTTTCCCTCTGTATCAATCATCTTATCTGCCACCTTTTGATAAATGGCCAAACGTTGATTTAACACTTCATTTATTTCCTCGAGAGGAGACTTACCTGTAAGGCTGGGACGTTGAGAAACTGTTTTTTTATCCCTAATAAGCCGTCTTAAAATAGTCTCTGGCTTGGCCTTTAGCCAGATGAGGATGCCACTTTTTTTTAAATAAATTACATTTTCCTCATCTAATACTGCTCCACCTCCTACTGCAATAACTAAATTTTGTTTGAAGCCTAACTCTTTAATAATCTCTTTTTCTCTCTTTCTAAAACCAGACCAGCCTTCTTGTTCTACAATTTCCGCTATGGTTCGCCCTGTCCTATTTTCAATCAATACATCTGTATCCAAAAATAAATACCCCAATTTTTGAGCCACTAGTTTTCCTATAGTGGTTTTACCTGTAGCTCTAAAGCCTATAAACACAATATTTTTGGACACTTTTTTAACTGCTATCTAAGTGGCCCCTTCAACAACCTAATATCATCAATCCAGGCAGTTCCCGTCCCATTAATAACCAAGTTAAGTTTTACATAATCAGGACGCTCACCTTTTCTCAAGAAAAAAGGCGTTTCTTCTGTAGTCCATTCCGTAGTTCCAGTAAGAGGTGTCTGAAGGCCACGAGAAAAGAACTCTCCCATATCAGGGAAATGACACCACATCTCTAAGTAGACTTGACCCTTTACACCTTCAGTGCGAACTTTGGCTTGATAAATTAGGCGAGCATTTTCCACCTCTATGCCTCTTACCTCAAATAGGCGGATGACTGTGGGTTTTTGGGCAATAATTCGTAGAGAACCATTTCCATCGCTTGAGATTTCTTTGTCAATTTGAACTCCACTCCGAGTAATAATTCCCTCAAGGCTATCAATAGGAAACCGTTTCAACTCCACCACCTGCTTTGATTCAGCAATTCCTTTTGGAATTTGATAAAACCCAATAGTATAAATTAAAAAAGTACATCCTATCAATAAAAATAAACATCCCCCTTTCATGTTATTACTCTCCTTAATAAGTTAATTTTTAGTCTATATCCTTTTTTAAAACGCCTATTTTAAAAAATCAATCCCTGCCTTTTCCCTTGAGCCAATTTATGTTTTATGCAATAATCTGAGGCCGTTCAAATATTAATAAAAAATAACCAGCTGAAAAATGAATCCTAAATTTAAAATAGGAATTGATGTAGGCGGTACTTTTACTGACTTGGTTGCCTTTGATGAAAAAGCAGGAGAAATCTTTTTTCTCAAAGTCCCTTCCACTCCTTTTGACCCCAGTAAAGGTGTAATTGATGCCTTAAAAGATTTAATGAAAAAAAGGGAGCCAGAAGTTTCTTTATTTGTCCATGCTTCCACTATTGGAACCAATCTATTTTTAGGTCAATTGGGCTTAAAGATTCCTAAAGGGGCTGTAATTACTACTGAGGGTTTTAAAGACATTCTAGAAATTGGCAGACAGAAAAGGCCTGAATTATATAATCCCTTTTTTGAAAGACCTAGACCATTAATTGAAAGACATTTGAGGTTTGGTATTAAGGAGAGGATAAACTTTAAGGGAGAGGTGTTAAAACCTATTGATGAACAAGAAATTAAATCTGTAGCTCAAAAGATTAAACAAGAAAAAGTAGAGACTATAGCAATTGTTTTCCTCCATGCCTATATCAATCCCGAACACGAAAAAAAGGCCAAGGAAATCCTAAAACAACAACTACCAGGGATGGTAATAATGACTTCTTCTGAAATAGACCCTGAATATCGTGAATATGAACGCATGAGCACCACCGTGATCAATAGCTTATTGGTGCCTGTTGTGTCCACATATTTAAGAAAAATTAAGAATAGGCTTAAAGAACTCAAGGTCAAGGCCCCTCTTTATATAATGCAATCCAATGGGGGACTGGCTACATTTGAAGTAGCCTCACAAATACCGGTAGCTACTATCGAATCAGGACCAGCTACAGGAGTGATAGCCTCTGCTTATTGGAGCAAGATGCTAGGAATAGAGAATATTTTAAGCTTTGATATGGGAGGAACCACTGCCAAGGCAGGTGTAGTGGTAAAGGGTATACCCCAGATGATAAATGAGTATGAAGTTGGGGGAAATGTTCACAGTGGACGGATTCTCAAGGGAAGTGGTTATCCTATTCGGTATCCCTTTATTGACCTGGCCGAGGTTAGCGGAGGTGGAGGAACTATCGCTTGGATAGACCATGGTAATGCCTTAAGGGTGGGACCTTTAAGTGCTGGTGCTGACCCTGGCCCCGCCTGTTATGGAAAAGGAGGAGAAAACCCTACGGTAACTGATGCCAATCTGATATTGGGAAGATTGAATCCTGTTGGAATTTCAGGGGGTAAAATAAAGGTTTTCTCAGAATTGGCAGAAAAGAGTATTAGAAAAAAGATTGCTGAGCCTTTAGGTATTTCTATCGTCCAAGCTGCTTATGGTATAATTGAAATTGTAAATACTCATATGATAAGGGCCTTAAGGTTGGTATCCGTAGAAAGAGGCTACGACCCAAGAGATTTTGTTATACTGGCATTTGGCGGTGCAGGTCCTATGCATGCAGCTTTTCTAGCAGAAGGATTGGGCGTAAAAAATATCGTTATACCCCCAAATCCAGGGGTATTCTCGGCCCTGGGTCTTATGTTAGCAGACTTTCGGCATGACTTTGTGAGGAACATTATGAAACCAGCCTCAGAAATAAACACTGAGCTATTGGAAAAAATATTTGGAGAAATAGAAAAAAAGGCCAAAAAAATCCTACAAAAAGAAGGATTTTCACCAAATCACATAGTAATGGAAAGAAATCTTGAACTCCGATATCTAGGACAATCTTATGAGCTCATAGTGCCTTTTCACAAGAATTTTAAGGTAATTTTACAGTTATTTCACCAAAAATACCAAAAAATGTATAGTTATTCTATGCCAGATGAACCTGTAGAGGTAGTAAATATTCATCTCATTGCCTATGGTCTTATCAGAAAACCTAAGTTTAGGAAAATTCCCTTCACTTCTTCCTCATCAGATGCCTTGATAGATAAAAAAATGGTTTTTTTTAAAGGAAATGCTTGGATAGAGACACCCATTTACTCCCGAGATGCCCTTCTTCCTGGTCATAAAATTAATGGGCCTGCAATTATAGAACAATCCGATGCTACTACTGTTATTCCTCCTGGGTGGAATGCAGTAGTAGATGAATTTTTAAATCTCACTTTAGTAAATGAGGTTTAGATGCAGCTAGATCCTATAACAGTAGCGGTAATTACTAATGCACTCAGTTACATTGCAGAAGAAATGGGTATAGCCCTGAGGAATTCAGCTTATTCCCACAATATTAAAGAGCGCATGGACCATTCTTGTGCCATTTTTGATCCTCAGGGAAACCTATTGGCTCAGGCCGAACACATTCCTGTTCACCTAGGCTCCTTACCTTGGGGCGCTAAAAACCTTTTGCGATATTTTAGAAAGAAAAAAATGGATTGGTGTGAAGGAGATATGGTGATAGCAAACGACCCTTATATTGTAGGAACCCACCTTAATGATATAACTCTGGTTAAACCCATTTTCTTTGAGAAAAAACTTATAGGTTTTAGTGTTAACAAAGCCCATCATGTGGATGTGGGTGGTCAAGTTCCAGGTAGCATCTCTTGTAATGCAACTTCTCTTTATCAAGAAGGAGTGGTTATTCCTCCTATGAAGTTAATGAGACAAGGAAAATTAACGCCAGGTGTGCTTGAGGATTTTCTTGAAAAAGTGAGGACTCCAGAAATCAATAAAGGAGATTTAAGGGCCCAAATTGCCGCTGCTAACTTGGGTGAAAAGAGAGTTATAGAACTCGCTCAAAGATATGGAATTGAGGTATTGTTTTCTGCCTTCCAGGAGATTATTTCTTACGGAGAAAGGAGAATGGGTAAAAAAATTAAAGCTATCCCCCAAGGAACATATCAAGCTGAGGATTGTTTAGAAGAGATAGAAAATGCTGATACACTGACCTGGATTAGAGTTGCATTAGAGAGAAAGGAGGGTAAACTCAAGGTGGATTTTTCAGGAACCGATTCTCAAGTAAAATTACCATTTAATGCTGTTTTAGGAGTAACTCTTTCAGCCACTTATTTTGCAATTAAATCGGTTATTGACCCCGATGTCCCTATGAACGAAGGTGTCTTAAAACCTATAATGATTTCTGCCCCTGAAGGAAGTTTGGTAAATCCCAGGAAACCAGCCCCTGTTTCAGGAGGAAATTTAGAAACTGCTCAAAGGGTGGCAGATGTTGTCTTTAAAGCATTAGCGCAAGCACTTCCTCATAAAGTGCCAGCGGCTGCGCATGGAAGTATGAATAATGTAATGATGGGGGGATTTGACCCTGAAAGAAAAAGAACATGGGTTTTCTATGAAACCATCGGTGGAGGTTCGGGAGGATGTCCAGGCAAAGATGGAGTGGATGGAATTCACTGTAATATGACTAACACTATGAATACTCCTATTGAGGCTATAGAACAATATTATCCTTTACTCTTTGAACAGTATGAACTGCGATATGGAAGCCATGGAAATGGCCAGTGGCGAGGCGGATGTGGTATTAAACGTGCATGGACATTGGTTGCTCCTTCAGCAGAAGTGACAGTTTTAGGAGAAAGAAATAAAATACCTCCTTGGGGACTTATGGGAGGTAAACCTGGAAAAGTTGGTGCATATTGGGTGAGGAGAAAAAATGGAACAAAAGAAAAGATTAAAAGCAAAGCTACACTAACTTTAAAAGAAGGCGATACCCTTATTATAGAAACACCAGGAGGAGGGGGTTACGGGAATCCAAAAGACTCCTGAATTACTAAGGGTAAAAGAAGAAGTCCTCACTCCTCCAAAGTTTCAAGGGTGGCTTATTATGTCACCTACTCAGAAGTATTTTTAAGTTAACCTACTTGCCGCAGGCAAGGAGACAAAAATTTTGGGACAAAAAATAAGGTTTAATTTAAGGAAAATTTTAAAAAGTTAAGTTTATAAATTTTCTAATAATAATTTAAAGTTCTTCTTAGATGTTGACATTTTAGTTAAGAAGGGTTTATATAGCCAAGTTTGAACCAAGGAGAGCAAAAAATGAAAAAAGGAGATTTTTTATTTACTTCAGAATCGGTTACTGAAGGACATCCAGACAAAATAGCAGACCAAATTTCTGATGCCATCCTGGATGCCATTCTTACCCACGACAAAAAGGCTAGAGTAGCTTGTGAAACCTTGGTGACTACTGGCTTGGTCTTTATCTCTGGAGAAATTACTACTAGTTGTTATGTGGAAATTCCCGAAGTAGTGCGAGAGACTATTAAAGAAATCGGCTATAATAGTTCTGAAATGGGTTTTGATTGGGAGACCTGTGGTATTATTACTAGCATTGATAGACAGTCTCCAGACATTGCCATAGGGGTCAATCGCACAGAAAAATTAGAAGAAATCGGGGCTGGAGACCAGGGAATAATGTTTGGGTATGCTTGTACCGAAACAGATGTCTTAATGCCCACACCAATTCATTATGCCCATCGCTTAGCCAAAAGATTGGCTGAGGTAAGAAAAACCAAGATTTTAGACTTCTTAAGACCAGATGGGAAGACCCAGGTTACTGTAAGATATGTAGATAAACAACCTAGAGAAGTAACGGCCATAGTGGTTGCTGCTCAACACGAACCCTGGGTCAAATATGAAGCATTAAAAGAAGGAATTATTGAAGAGGTAATTCATTATGTTATTCCTGAAAATATGCGGGCAAAGGATATAAAATATTTTATTAATACTACAGGTAGATTTGTAGTAGGTGGCCCTTTAGCCGATACCGGCACTACCGGGAGAAAGATTATTGTAGATACTTACGGTGGAATGTCCCGACATGGTGGAGGTTGTTACTCAGGAAAAGACCCTTCTAAAGTAGACCGCAGTGGTGGTTATATGGCCAGATATGTGGCCAAAAACATTGTGGCTTCTGGATTGGCCGAGCGGTGCGAAATCCAGATTGCTTACACTATAGGACGTCCTGAGCCTGTTTCTGTGATGGTTAACACCTTTGGTACAGGCGCAGTCCCTGATAGAGAAATAGAAAGGTTAGTAGGGCGAGTATTTGACTTACGTCCTGGTATGATCATAAAACATCTTCAATTACTCAGGCCAATCTATAAACAAACTGCTGCTTATGGACACTTTGGAAGAAGAAATCCTGATTTTACCTGGGAAAATACAGACATGAAAGAGAGTTTAAGGAAAGAGGTAGGTAAATAATCATGGACTATCATATCAAAGATATAAATCTGGCAGAAAAAGGACAATTACGCATAGAATGGGCAGAACAAACCATGCCAGTATTGAGACTGATTAAAGAAAGATTTGGCAAAAATAGACCATTATCTGCCGTCCGCATCGGGGCCTGTCTTCATGTGACTACTGAGACAGCCAATTTGATGCGGACCTTAAAAGCAGGGGGAGCAAAAGTAGCTCTTTGTGCCTCTAATCCCTTGAGCACTCAAGATGATGTAGCTGCTGCCTTGGTGAAATATGATGAAATACCTGTCTTTGCCATCAGGGGCGAAGATAGAGATACCTATTACCAGCATATTGAATCCGTTCTAGCCACAAAACCTATTATTACCATGGATGACGGTGCAGACTTGATATCTACTATTCATAGCAAACATCAGGAACTTTTAAGACAGATTACAGGTGGAACAGAGGAAACCACCACTGGCGTGATCAGGCTCAGGAGCATGGCAAAAGACAAAGTATTGGGTTATCCCATTATTGCTGTTAATGACGCCATGACCAAACATCTCTTTGACAACCGCTATGGCACTGGTCAAAGCACTATTGACGGCATCTTGCGAGCTACCAACCGGCTTCTAGCAGGGTCTGTCTTTGTAGTGTGTGGCTATGGCTGGTGTGGCCGTGGTGTAGCCATGCGGGCAAAGGGGATGGGAGCAAAGGTAGTTATTACTGAAGTAAATCCCCTTAGAGCTTTAGAGGCAACTATGGATGGTTTCCAAGTAATGCCTATAGCCCAAGCCGCTAAAATTGGCGATTTTTTTGTAACCGTTAGTGGAGACATAAATGTCATTAGAAAAGAACATTTTCTTCTCATGAAAGATGGAGCTATTTTGGCCAATTCAGGTCATTTTGATGTAGAAATTGATAAAAAATCTCTTCAAAAAATGGCCAAGTCTGTTCGAAAGATAAGAGAATTTGTGGATGAATATGTTTTAGAAAATAATCGTCGCATTTATCTTTTGGGAGAGGGCCGTTTAATTAATTTAGCTGCGGCCGAAGGACATCCTTCTTCGGTAATGGACATGAGTTTTGCCAATCAAGCCCTGACTGCTGACTATCTAGTAAAAGAAGGAGATAAGTTAGAGAAAAAAGTCTATTCTGTCCCAGAACACATAGATAGAGAAATTGCTCGTTTAAAACTAAAGAGCATGGGTATAGAAATAGACACCTTAACTTCAGAACAAGAAAAATACCTTTCTACTTGGGAAATGGGCACTTAAGTTTTCTTCTGACATAGGGAATCCAGGATTTCAAAAATACATCTTTTCGTCTTCCTGCTCAAAACCCTCAGGTTTTTAATGACTAGAATTTCTTCTTTGCTCAATGGCAAAATTTCCTGTAGTTCTTTTGGAATCAACTCATAATTAGGTGCCTTTTCCTGAACAGCATAAACCTCTCTAAAATCTGTAAAAAAATAAGAAATGGGAATTTTCATGGCTCGAGCAATCTGCTGTAAACGTTCAACATGTATCCGGTCACGCCCCTTCTCATATTTTTGAATCTGCTGAAAGGATACTCCTACCCTTTCTGCCAATTGCATTTGGGTAAGATTTTTCTGTTTGCGAAAAAGTCTTATTCTTGCCCCTATTTCGGCGTTAGAAATAATTCTCTCCATTTTTTACATTCATAACCTTATTTCAGGCAATGGTCTATAAACCATTCATTGAGGCTTGACAAATACAATCATTAGTTGTATATATAATTTATGTCAAAGTTATTATTAGTAGAAGATAACAAAGAAGTAGCTAAAATTATTTCAGATTTCCTTTGCATATTAGGCTATTCAGTAGACACTGCATTTAATATAAACATGGCCCTAGAATTATTCAATAAAAATAGCTATGATTTTATCATAACTGATGAAAACTTGCCTGATAGAAAAGGTTCATGCTTGGTCAAGGAAATAAAAAAGAAATGTCCCAATTTACCCGTCTTGGGTGTCAGTGGAAACTCCAACCAGCAAGCTCAGGCCTTGTTCTCTGCGGGTGTAGATGGATTTTTGACAAAACCTTTCACTCTAAAGCAGTTAAGAGAAAAGATACATGCTTTATTAAAGAAAAATAGGAATCCGTCAAAACAGGCAAAGGTACAGCTATAGGTAAAGTGGGCAATTGCGGTTTTCTTTATTTTTTGCTTAAAATTTGACTATTTCCACTCCTGCCTCCGGCAGGCAGATACGTAATTTGAATAGGTCTATGAATACGAAGTGCAGAAAAAAACATTAAGCTTGCAATAACCTTTTTATCTCTGGCCAACGCTTATTAGCCCTGGCTTTGGTGGCCTGGATAATGGAGACCAATTCTTTTAAAGCATCTTCTAAGACATCATTTATGACAATATAATCAAATTCTCTGGCTGCCAAGATTTCCTTTTTAGCTGCCTCTAATCTTTTTTTTATTTCTTCTGGAGAATCACTTGAACGACTAATAATTCTTCTTTGAAGCTCATTCCATGAAGGTGGAATAAGAAAAATTAGGATGGCTTCAGGCATCTTTTTTTTAACTGCTTGCGCCCCTTGAATATCTATATCTAAAACTATATCCTTTCCCGCAGCTATTTTTTCTTGCACAAAAGTTAAAGGGGTGCCGTAATAGTGTCCATAAACTTTTGCCCATTCAAGCATTTCCCCTTTAGCAATGCTCTTTTTAAATTCCTTCTCACTTACAAAAAAATAGTGTTGACCATTCACCTCACCCGGTCTAGGTAAACGGGTGGTATAAGAAATGGAAAAACTAAGCGTTGGAAAACGCGAAAGCAAAAGGCGAACCAAGGTAGTCTTACCTGTGCCCGAAGGAGCAGAAATAACAAATATATCACCCTTATTTTTCATCACAAAATGAAGCTAATCTTTGGGCTATAGTCTCCGCTTGAATGGAGGAGAGAATTACGTGATTACTATCAGTAATAATAATAGAACGCGTCTTTCTACCAAAAGTAGCATCCACTAAACGCCCATTTTTTTGAGCTTCTCCACGCAAGCGTTTCATTGGGGAGGAATTAGGTGCTAAGACAGCCACAACCCGATTCACCACCACTGTATTACCAAAACCCACACTTAAAAGTTTGACTCCCATGCTTCACCTCTTCTAGAATATTTCTATTCTTCATATACTCTAAGCTTGTATAAATATCAAGGTTTTATATTTTAACTTGACTTTAAAATTATAAGCGATATATTTGAAAATCAAATGGAGTTAGAGTGGTGTTTACCTTCACATGATGAAAGCTGCGTTGAGCATCTGGCAAAAACACTCAATATTCCTCTTCCTATTGCCAAAATTCTTTTTAATAGAGGGATAACCGAGATTGAGCAAGCCTATCGTTTTCTTTACCCCCGTTTAAAACATCTTTATGATCCTTGGTCTTTAAAAGATATGAATAAGGCCATTAAAAGGATCCATCAAGCCATAATAAAACAAGAAAAGGTAGTGATTTATGGAGATTATGATGTAGATGGTTTGGCTGGGACCGCTATTTTATATTTATTTTTATCTCCGCTTATAAAAAATCTCATTTATTATATTCCCCATCGTATAAAAGAAGGATATGCCCTAAATATAGAGGCCATAAAGAGATTTAAGGCGGCAGATGTCAACTTGATTATAACTACTGATTGCGGCATAAGTAATAATGAAGAGATTCAGTTCGCTCAAAAAAATGGAATTGATGTAATTGTCACTGACCACCATGAAGTGCCTGCTTCTCTGCCTCCTGCTTATGCTCTAATCAATCCCAAACAACCTAATTGTTTGTTCCCTTTTAAAGAATTAGCCGGTGTGGGAGTGGCCTTTAATTTACTAATCGCTTTACGCCAATTCTTACATAACCAGGGGTTTTGGCCAACAGGAAAGATACCTAATTTAAAGAATTATTTGGACTTGGTAGCTTTGGGCACCATAGCTGACATGGTTCCACTAATAGATGAAAACAGGGTTTTGGTTAAATCAGGATTAGAAGTTCTAGCCCAAACAAACCGATTGGGTCTAAAGGCCTTAAAAGATACCACTGGTTTAAACCAGAATATAAATGTAAGAAATGTTAGCTTCAGGCTCATTCCTAGATTAAATGTAGCAGGTCGTATTTCTTCTCCTGACACAGCATTAAGATTATTACTTACCAAAGAAGAACAAGAGGCTCGAAGTTTGGCTGAAACATTGCATGCACTAAATCAAGAACGTCAAAGGATAGAAGAAAAAATTTTGCAGGAGGCCCAAGCAGAATTTGAAAAGACCAATCATAGTGTTTTAGCAGGGAATTGGCATTCAGGCGTAATCGGTATTGTGGCCGCAAGAATGGTGGACATACTTAGAAAACCTGTCCTACTGATTGGTTTGGAGAATGGAAGAGGAAGAGGGTCAGGAAGAAGTATTGATGGGTGCGATTTATTTGCTGCCCTTTCTCAATGTGCAGAATATTTGGATTCTTATGGTGGTCATAAATTAGCAGCCGGGTTTAGTATTACAGAGGATAACTTAGAAAAATTTATCCAAGCCTTTGAACAGATAACCCAGTCTATGCTTAAGGAATGCAAACAGCCTAGGTTTTACATAGATGCAAAGATAAATTTAGGGGGTTTAACTCCTCAATTTGTAAAATATCTTTCTCTTTTATCCCCTCATGGCATAGGTAATCCTGAACCTACCTTTCTTTCAGATGTCTTAGAAGTTAAGCAATCTAATATTGTAAATGAAAAGCATTTAAGGCTCTTAGTAAGCCAGGAAAATTTAACATTTGAAGCTATTGGATTTAATCTTTCTTTTCTTTATCCTCCACCCTCTCCTTTGCAAATGGTATTTATTCCTTATGAAGACCACTGGCGGGGAGAAACGAGGGTAAAATTAAAAATTCAGGACTTAAAGAGTGTGTAACATTTGAGTAGTTGTGAAAAGCAAAAGCACTATGTACTAATTCCCACTTAAAACGAACCCACTTCCAAGAGAAGATATAAGTTTTCCATTCAAAGTCAGGTCATAAGTAATTTAATAAAATAAAAAATCCAAATTTCAAAATCCAAATACCAAATGAAATCCAAATGTCTAAATGCCAAAACATTAAATCAGTGAGTAGTGAAATAGTGAGGGAATGAAATAGCCAAATGTAGTGGAATTGGAGTCTATAATTAAAAGTGAGAGTAAAAAATAGGGAATGAAATTAAGAAGCCTTCTTTATGTGATATAAATGATAAATGGGTAGGGGAACATTTGTGGCTAACGGGGTCAGTCAATAATGTTGAATTATTGTGACTCGGTTTGAATTGCCGGATGTTCTCCTGCCAATACCCTGTCTAATGGAAAGGTGCCTTTAAGTGGCTATTATAGACGGGATAAAGGTATTGGCAGAGCCATAAAATATCAAACATAAAGGAGGGTGAGGCGTGAAAAGGTTATCTGGAGGAATCGATATTGGCAGTGATAATCATCACATAATTATCATGGATGATGAAGAACAGATTTTGTATGACCAGAAGATAGCACACAAATTCAGTGAATTTTATAAGGCAGTTAGAGAATTTAGAGAGATTGAGAAAAGAGAAGGTGGGATAATATCATTTGCAATTGAAGGAAAGAATGGATACGGA
>NZ_CP013015.1:2273868-2281427 GCF_001577525.1 Candidatus Desulfofervidus auxilii
AAGGAGGAAATGGAGAAGGCTGCTTAAAAAATATTTCCATTTTTTACTTGACTTTTTAAATGGAAAGTTCAAACCTACAAAATACAGTTAAGAAAATAGAAAACGGAAAACAGAAATTCCCAGTTCCTAATTCCCAATTCCAACGTGCCAACGTTCTAACGTGCAAACGTGTAAACGTGTAAACGTGCAAACGTGCTAACGGCTTTATTAAATACCTTAAGTCTTTGAAAAACAACTTATAACTTTCTAACTTGCAACTTTTTAACTTGCAAACTTTCTAACTTACAACTTTGTAAACGTGCATAAAGAAGGAAAGGGAAACGGGAAACAGAAAATAGAAAATAGAAATTTCCAATTCCCAGTTCCTAATTCCCAATTCTAACGTCCCAACGTTCTAACGTGTAAACGTGTAAACGTGCTAACGTTCCAATTTAACAGAAGGCGATTTTGCATTTTTCAATTTGCATTCTGCATTGAGCCATTGCGCTTAACTATTTATAGCTTAGCAGATTGCTCCGTTAAGCCATCAAGACCAAGCCCTTTCAGGGTGGCTTTCGCCAGTCTTGATGGCACTTCGCAATCTGCTTTTTAAAAAGTAGAGTTGGTTGAAAGGAAAAAAGTTTTTTTTCTTTCTCACCAACCTTAATTTTTCAGGAGCACGCTGTAAAGCGCTGTCAAAGCCGTAAGCCCAAAGGGTGCGGAGTGAAACGGAGCAGCTTTGACAGCAAGCGAAGCAGCGTGCTAAATTAGAAAACAGGTTGGGTAAAGGAATAAAATGTCTTTGGCAGTGCCCCCTTATTTTAGCACACTTTCGGGGGGTTTTTTGTAAGGCAAACGAGGATTTTGGGTTAAAGGTCTTCCTTTACCTTGGTGAATGTGCTAGAGTGGAAATAAGAGAATGAAGTTTCGGTTTTGGCAAAAAAAGAAAAAGCAAAAACAAAACCTATTAAGTAAAAGAACGCCCACCTTATCTTCCAAGCCTCAACCAGAAAATATCACTCACTGGCAAAAGGAACAATTTTTAAAGGAATTTAATGGCCGAGAAAGGGCCTATTTTCTAGAATTAGTCCAAAAATGTGTCTTGGATGGTTACCCTGTGTGTCTTGATTTATATTTCTTTTGTTATTTTAGCACTTTTAAATTCAGAATTCTTTCCCAAATGAGCCATGATTCTCGCTTTAGTTACCTTTATGCTTGGGGGTTGAAAGATTTAACCGATCAAATTGCCTTTTATGAAAAAAGGCTAGAGAAATGGAAGTCTGCTTGAAGAATATAGGGAGGAATTCATCCTCCCTATGTTTATTTCTTACTTTTTCTTAGGATGACACTTAGTACAGCTAGTAGGTGCTTTTTTACCTTCTTTCTTCACCGCTTTGTGACATCCTATACAATTCATGTGATAAGCACATTTAAGTCCAGGAGCTTTACCTGCAGGATAGGCTTTTGTACAAAAACTAAGGCTGTTTTTCTCCGCGGCATTTTCTTTATGACATTCAGAACACTTTTTAACTGGGTCTCCCTCTTTCCAGACATTCTTCCCCTGCTGATAATCATGATGACAATCTGTACAGGCTATATTCATATCCTTAAAATGCTTTTCATGAGTAAAGGACACCGCTGTCTTCTTACAAGCACTGAATCCAGCATCTTTAATAGTAATGGTCGCTGGCACTTCGCCACTCATGGCTATTGTAGAACCAATGGCCAATAATGCCCCTATTGCCAAAACTCCCATAATTAACCTTAAAGTTTTCATTATCCTTTTTCACCTCCTTTCTCTTATTTTTATACAAATATAAAAACATTAAACTATTTTGTCAAGAAAATTTTTTAACTTTTATATGCTTGTAAGATTTGCTCTATACGTTTTTTTACATATTCTATGGCTTCTTTTAATTCTGATGGAGAAAGTTTTTTTATCTGGGTTAATTTTCCTTCTATCTCTTTTTCATTTAGATTAAGCACCTTTGCCATATAAAATGTATCTACCTCCCCATCTTCTTCCAAAAAACCACATCCTCCAGCAGTGCCCAGAAATTCACCTTTATAAAAAATAGGCACTACAAACTTGGTAAAGCCCACATCACATTCACCTATAGCAGCTTCTTTTTTTTCTTGAGCTTCTTTAAGTAAATACTGATGAGCAGTAGCGCAAATGGTCCTACTTTGTTCACCTCCTTTAATCTTGGGGCAAAATTCGTTGGCCCACTTAGAGCTGAAAGCCACAATCAGGCCTTGTTTATCATTTACTCCTCCATTTATTCCAAACTTCTCATAAATCTCTTCTGCTAACTGTTTCCATTCCTCTTTGGACAAAATATCTGTAAGTTCCATATCTTAACCTCCTCAAATCATTTTCTCATTATTTACAACAATTGAAATAAAAATCAAGAAAATCTTGACAGAATTAGAACCAAATTTTAAAACCAAAAGCTGGTTTATGATGCTCTATAGAAAAATTCATTTAGTTAGGCCTCTTTCTTATCAAGTAAAAATTCTTGAAGATAGGTGCAAGGGTTGCCAATTGTGTATTAATGTTTGTCCTAAAAGTTTATTAAAACCCTCAACCCGAGCAAATCAAAAAGGTTATTTAGTAATAGAATGGGAAGATTCAAAAGTAGGGGGTTGTATGGGTTGTGGGGCGTGTTATGAAGTTTGTCCTGAACAGGCTATCAGGATTTATGCCCAGATAGAAAAATGAGTAAGTTATACATGAAAGGAAATGAGGCTATTGTAGAAGGTGCCTTAAAGGCTGGTGTGGAAGGTTTCTTAGGCTATCCCATCACTCCGGCCAGTGAAATTATTGAAACCTTTGCCCAAAGATATTTTGCTGATAGAGAAAGGGAAAAAAGGGGAGAAAAACCCCTTTATCCCAAATTTCGTTTGTTCTTGCAAATGGAAAGTGAAATTGCTTCCATTAACGCCGTGATGGGAGGAGCATCTGTGGGTTGCAGGGTAATGACTGCTTCTTCCAGCCCTGGAATTAGTTTAAAACAAGAGGGCATTTCCTACCTGGCTGCTTGTGAGTTACCTTGTGTTATAGTTAATATAATGCGGGGTGGCCCTGGATTAGGCAGTATTCAGCCCGAACAAGGGGATTATTTTCAAGCAGTGAAGGGAGGCGGTCATGGTGACTATAAGCTTATTGTTCTAGCCCCTAATTCAGTTCAGGAGATGGCCGAACATACCATGCTTCTCTTTAACCTTACTGATAAATATCGCAATCCAGGTATGATATTAACTGATGGTTATCTAGGACAAATGAAGGAATCTATGGAATTCCCTGATATACCTATTGAAAAATATGAAAAGCCTTGGGCAGTGACAGGCATAGGAAACAGAGAGACACAAAATATAATTGAATCCTTGTTTCTTGCTCCAGAACCTATGATAGAGGCAAAGACAAAACTATGGCAAAAATATAAAAAAATAGAATCAGATGAAGTAAGATATGAAATTTATAAAGTAGAAGATGCCAAAATTTTAGTCACTGCCTATGGCACACCTTCTCGTATTGCCAAGGCAGCAGTAGACTTAGCTAGAGAGAAAGGAGTAAGGGTAGGTTTACTACGCCCTATTACCCTTTGGCCTTTTCCCTATAAAATTTATGCTGATTTGACTACCCATCAGATTGATAAGGTATTAGTAGTTGAAATGTCCTTTGGCCAACTATTAGAAGATGTAAAGTTAGGGGTGGAAGGAAGAGCAGAAGTGAGACTTTATGCGGTTTATGGTGGAATTGTGCCTACGGAAAAAGACATTTTAGAGAAGATTATGGAGTTGGGTTAATGAGGGTTTCTGCTTTAATTCCCAAATATCCAGAGCCACAAACCTATTTAGGACGCACCCATTATTGTCCAGGATGTGGACATAGCACTTTACACAAAATCCTGGGAGAAATTATAGATGAATTGGGGATTAGAAAAAAAGTGATTTTGATTGAGCCCATAGGTTGTTCGGTGATTGCTTTAAGCTATTTGAAGGTAGATGGAATCCAAGGACCACATGGCCGTGCCCCTGCCATTGCTACGGCAGTAAAAAGGCTTAGACCCGAAAATATTGTTATTACTTACCAAGGAGATGGGGATTTAGCAGCTATTGGCACTAATGAAATTATTCATGCAGCTAATAGAGGTGAAATGTTTACTACCATCTTCGTTAATAATGCTGTTTATGGGATGACAGGTGGGCAAATGGCCCCAACCACTTTGTTAGGGCAAAAAAGCACTACTACCCCAGGCGGTAGAGTAGCTGAATATTGTGGTTATCCACTAAGGGTATGTGAACTGCTTAATACTTTAGACGCTCCGGTTTACTTAGAGCGAGTGAGTCTTTTTGACTTAGAACATATTTCCCGTACCAAAGCAGCTATTAAAAAAGCCTTGATAAATCAAATAGAAAAACGAGGTTTTTCTCTGGTAGAAGTATTATCTAACTGTCCTACAAACTGGAAAATGTCCCCCAAACAATCGTGGAATTTTGTCAAACAAGAAATGACCAAGGTTTTCCCTTTAGGGGTATTTAGAGACAAGTGAAGACAAAAACTATCATTGCTGGGTTTGGAGGACAGGGGGTTTTATTCTTAGGTGATTTGATTGCCTATTGTGCCATGAAAGAGGGGAAATATGTCACTTGGGTGCCTTCCTATGGTCCTGAATCCAGGGGAGGGACTTGTAACTGTCAGGTAATTTATGCAGATACTCCTATTGGTTCACCTGCTATTGTGCATCCTGATATTCTTATAGTATTTAATGTTCCCTCTCTTTATAAATTTTTGCCTCGTTTAAAAAACAAAGGGATTTTATTCTATGATAGTTTTCTTATTAAAGAGCCCTCTCTCCGGAAGGATATTAAGGTTATTGAAGTGCCTGCATTTCAATTGAGCAAGATGGGGAATATGGTGATGATGGGTGCTTTTATTGCTGTTACTAAACAGATAAAGTTACGCACAGTTTATGAAACATTGGAAGAAAAATTAACCGGCGCAAAGGCTAAATTCATACCTATTAATAAAGAAGCGATTGAGCAAGGTATAAAATATGTTGAACAAAAAAAGGAGGTGTAGTATGTGGGAACAGCTTGATCCAGGTTTGATTAAAAAAATTAGGGCTAAGTTAGAAGAAGAACTTAGTAAAAAGGAGATAGAGACCATTCAATACTGGCTAGAAGAATTAAATAAAGTTTACAATCGCCATCGAGAAATTATTACTCTCCAAAATGCCATTAAAGAATTAAGCAACAGGATGCAAAACAGAATACGAGCCTTGAAGGAGAAAATTTAAAGTAAGATTGGTAGAGGTTTGTCCTCCATCAGGAAGATCAAAAGATTTTTAATATCCTATCTAATCTAAAGGTCTTCACAATTTGGTCTGTATAACAAAAGGCTTCCATATAGTAATGTTTCCCACACCGAAAGCATATTATAGGATGGACCACACGCGGTTTAAAGGCAAGATGGCCATTGGTATAAATAATCTTTAAATCTCCGTCCTTTTGCATTACCTGAGTGAGCATTTTTAATTTAGGGTCAGAAGGGTCATTTAGCGGTTTAGGAAGGTAATTTTTGACATAAAGTGGCTCACCTGCCCACTCCCAAAAATTTTTTAAAGAATCAGAGAGAGAAAAACCGTTTTTTTCTAAAATTCGGAAAAAGATAAAGGCTGTGTGTCTTGCATCAACTAAGGCTCGATGACATCCTTTATATGGACTTTGCCAATATTGAATAAGAAAAGGCAAACTATATTTTTCTAGCTGAGGAAAGTATTTGCGCATCAAAGTATGAGTATCTACAGTAGGATTAGAGAATAAAGGCATTTGTTCTCTTTCTAAATGGAAAGCCAACATTCTCAAATCAAACACTGCATTATGGCCTACTAAGATAGCCTCGCCAATAAAATTGGAAAATCTTTGCAACACCTTAGGCAAAGGTGGGGCATTGGCCACCATTTCGTCTGTGATACCGTGAATTTCTGTAGCTTTACTGGGAATAGAACGTTGAGGGTTAGCTAAAGAAGAAAATTCTTCTACTATACGTCCTCCATATATTTTTACTCCCCCAACTTCTATAATCCTGGCGGTTAATGATAGTCCAGTAGTTTCTGTATCAAAAACCACAAAGGGTGTTTCCATTAAAGAAGACATCTTTTAATTTCCTTTTTCTCCACAAATTAATTTAGTTCTACCTGTAGGAGTAATCTCTTTTACTACATTTGTAAAAATGTTCTTCAACTCTTCTAACTCATGTCGGACAATTTCTCTTCCCTCTTTACCCATAGAGAGTAGGCGTAAATGGTAAAGAAATTTAATAAACGGATGTTTTGGCTCTTCATGTTCCATCATACAAAAACGCCCGCCTGGTCTCAAACAACGTTTGATATTTTCTAAAGCCAAACGACGCGTCTTTCCTGTTAATTCATACATGGCATGTGAGCAAGTGATTACATCAAAAGTTCCTGATTTAAAAGGAAGGGCACCAGCATCAGCTACTACCCAATATAGATTTTTTCTCTTTAAAGTTTTTGCCTTTTCTCTAGCTTTTTTAAGCATACCTAGCGAAAAATCTAATCCTATTACCATTCCCTGCGGTGTGTATTGGCTGAGAATTATAGCTAATGCACCTGTCCCTGTGCATAAATCAAGGACTTTATCTGTAGATTTTACACCACTTTTGCGGGATAAATAATGACGCAGCCATAAACTTTTATCTTGAGAGTGGAGTTTTATCACCCAATCATAAAAATATGAAAAAACATCGTAATATCTTTGTCTAATTCTCACTTTTTGTCCTCCTAATTATTTTTAAAATATAAGCTTTACTTGAAGCCGTCAAGGGTTACCTTGCAGGACTTTCCCCAGAATTTTTAAAAGCTTTCCTAAAAGGAAGATAAGGTAAGCTCCTCAAAACCGTAAAAAATTAAGGTTGGCGAGAAAGAAAAAACTTTTTTCCTTTCAACCAACGTTTTGTATTCACGAAGTCGCCGAAGGCGATTTCCCGAAGGGTAAGATAGCCTTACGGCAATTGCAAAATGAAGATTGCAAAGTGCAAATTGCAAAGTCATTTTCCCCCTCCTTTCACAGTTGTAGTGGAATTGGGGTCTATAATTAAAAGTCAAGTAAAAAATAGGGAATGAAATTAAGAAGCCTTCTTTATGTGATATAAATGATAAATGGCTAGGGGAACATTTGTGGCTAACGGGGTCAGTCAATAATGTTGAATTATTGTGACTCGGTTTGAATTGCCGGATGTTCTCCTGCCAATACCCTGTCTAATGGAAAGGTGCCTTTAAGTGGCTATTATAGACGGGATAAAGGTATTGGCAGAGCCATAAAATATCAAACATAAAGGAGGGTGAGGCGTGAAAAGGTTATCTGGAGGAATCGATATTGGCAGTGATAATCATCACATAATTATCATGGATGATGAAGAACAGATTTTGTATGACCAGAAGATAGCACACAAATTCAGTGAATTTTATAAGGCAGTTAGAGAATTTAGAGAGATTGAGAAAAGAGAAGGTGGGATAATATCATTTGCAATTGAAGGAAAGAATGGATACGGA